>DASPJI010000430.1:0-20185 GCA_035628695.1 Thermoanaerobaculia bacterium
ATGCTCGCCCTGCTGCCGGTGGGGTGGCTCTTCTCGCTGAGCAGCCGATTCCTGATGTCGGCCGTGCTCTTCCACGTCTGCCTCTGGGCGATCGGCCTGCTGCTCGCCTGGCGCTTCCTCGGACCGGCCTTGCGGGCGAGCGGCGCGGCGACCGGCGCGCTGCTGCTCTGGCTCGGCCTCTTCTTCCTCGTCTCCCTCCAGTCCACCACCCTCCTGCGGCCGGTGCTCGCCCGGGACACGGGAGCCCCCCTCTTCGTCGAAGGCAAGAAGTCCTTCTTCGAGCACCTGGGCGATGCCGGGCGGTGGGACGAGAAGAAGGAGAGGGAGCGGGCGGAGGCGCTGAAGAAGGAGAAGGCGAAGCAGGAGGCGCTCAAGAAGGAGAGGGAGAAGAAGCAGCAGGAGGCGCACGCCAAGAAGAAGGGAACGGCGAAGAAGGTGGAGGCGAAGTGAGCCCGGCACCGCCAATCCCCTCCGCGGCACCAGGGTTAGAGGAGGGGGCCCGAACGCCCTCTCCCTCTTCTGGAGGTTCGATCATGCGCAAGAAGCTCATCAAGCTCACCCTGGCCCTGACGGTCCTGGCGGCCGCCTCCCTGATGCCGGCGCCCGCCGCCGAGGCAGCCTGCAACACGTACTGCTGCCCGGACGGCCGCTGTGTCACCTGCTGCCGCCCCTGCGCCATCCGCTGCGCCCCGTAGGGCGTCCACGACCGGAATCGACGAGATCGGGAGGAGGAGGGGAGACGGCTCGCGGTAAAGTACGCTCCATGAACACCGTAGCTCGCCTCCTCCTGATCCCTGTCACCGCCGCCGCCCTCGCCCTGCCCGCCGCCGCGCAGGACGAGCCGGCCGCGCCGCCGCGGCTCGTCGTGTTCGATCCGACGAACATGGACACGACCGCCGATCCCTGCCAGGACTTCTATCAGTACGCCTGCGGCGGCTGGAACCGGCGCAACCCGCTGCCGGCAGACCGCTCCACCTTCTCCACGTTCAGCCAGCTCGGCGAGCGCAACGAGCTCATCCTGCGCGACCTGCTGGAGAAGGCCGCCGCACCCGCACCGGGGCGCGGCGCCGTCGAAAAGAAGATCGGCGACTACTACGCCTCGTGCATGGACGAGAAGGCCATCGAAGCCAAGGGGATCGCGCCGATCCAGGCCGACCTCGACCGGATTGCCCGCATGAAGGACAAGGCCGCCCTGGCGAAGACCCTGGCGCACTTCCATCTCCAGGGGACCGACGCGGCCTTCCGGCTGACCGCCAGCCAGGACGCCAAGGACTCCACCCGGTTCATCGCCTCCGCCGGCCAGGGGGGGCTCGGGCTGCCCAGCTCCGAGGACTACTCCGCCAAGGACCCGAAGTCGGTCGAGATCCGTGAGAAGTACGTCGCCTACCTCCAGAAGGCGCTGGAGCTGCTGGGCGAGCCCGCCGACCGGGCCGCCGCCCAGGCCAAGGCGGTCATGGCGCTGGAGACGGCCCTCGCCAGCGGGGCGCTGTCCCCGGTCGAGCGCCGCAAGCCCGAGAACCGCTACAACCTGGTCAAGACCGGGGAGCTGGCGAAGCTCGCCCCCGCCTTCGACTGGCAGGCCTACTTTGCCGCCGTCGGGCTGTCCAACCTCGCGGAGATCAACGCCGCGCCGCCCGCCTACTTCCAGCGGCTCGGCGAGCAGGTCGCCAACGCGCCGCTCGACGACTGGAAGGCCTACCTGCGCACCCGGCTGGTGTCGGAGAGCGCGCCGGCGCTGCCCAAGGCCTTTGTCGATCTGCGCTTCGACTTCTTCGAGCGCACTCTGCGCGGCGTCCAGCAGCAGGAGCCGCGCTGGCGCCGGTGCGTCGACGCGGTCGACCGCGACCTCGGGGAGGCGCTGGGCCAGAGGTTCGTCGAGACCGCCTATGGCGAGAAGAGCCGGGAGCGCATGGCCGAGCTGATCACGGCGTTGCGCAAGGCGATGTCACGGGAGATCCAGAGCCTGGAGTGGATGGGCGACGCCACCAAGAAGGAGGCGCAGGCCAAGCTGGCGAAGATGGGCCCCCAGATCGGCTATCCCAAGACCTGGCGCGACTACTCCGCCCTGGAGGTCGTCCGCGGCGACGCCCTGGGCAACCGCCGGCGCGCCCGCGGCTTCGACCTGCGGCGGCGGCTGGACAAGATCGGCAAGCCGGTCGATCCCAACGAGTGGTCGATGTCCCCGCCGACGGTCAACGCCTACTACCGGCCGTCGATGAACGACATCAACTTCCCGGCGGGCATCCTGCAGCCGCCGTTCTTCGACCCGAACGCCGACGACGCGGTGAATTTCGGCGCCATCGGCTCGGTGATCGGCCATGAGATGACCCACGGCTTCGACGACGCCGGCCGGAAATTCGACGCTCAGGGCAATCTGCGCGACTGGTGGACGCCGGAGGACGCCAAGGAGTTCGAGGCCCGCGCCGCCTGCGTCGACCGGCAGTACTCGGGATACAGCGCGGTGGACGACTTGAAGGTCAACGGCAAGCTGACCATGGGCGAGAACATCGCCGACCTCGGCGGCATGCGCGTCGCCTACATGGCGCTCCAGGACACGTTGAACGGCAAGGAGCCGCCGAAGAAGGACGGCTTCACGGCCGACCAGCGTTTCTTCCTCGCCTATGCCCAGGTCTGGTGCTTCGACGCCACGCCCGAGGCGCGGCGCCAGCGGGCGCTCACCGATCCGCATTCGCCGGGCCGCTACCGCGCCAACGGCGCGGTGTCGAACATGCCCGAGTTCCACAAGGCCTTCGGCTGCAAGGCAGGCCAGCCGATGGTGCGCGAGGAGGTGTGCCGGGTCTGGTAGAGAAGGTCAATCTTCGTTGCCGCTGTTGCCGGCAGGGCGGTCGGTCTCTTCGAGGCTCTGGACGATCTGGGTGACCTCGACCTCGGCTTTGCGGATCTTGCCGCGGCAGAGGTCGAGGAGGAAGGCGGCGCGCCGCAGCTCCTCGGCGAGGCGGTCGATGTCGATCTCCTCGCCCTCGATACGCTCGAGGATCCCCTCGAGCTCGTCCATGGCCTGACGGAAGCCCGGCTCCTCGCCGCTGCCGCCGGCCACCGCCCCTTTCGTCGGTTCGCTCATGATTCCTCCACTCGGCTGACAACGCCCCCTCCGGCCACCCGCGTGGTGAGCCGGTCGCCAGAGGTGACCTGCCCGGGATGTCGCAGGACCTTGCCCGCCGCGTCCCGGGTGATGCTGAAACCCCGTTCGAGCGTGCGCTCCGGCCCGAGCTGCTGGCAGAGGCGCTCGAGGCCGGAGAGGGTCGCCTGCGCCTCCCGCAGGTGGCCGCGGGAGACGCTGGTGAGCCGGCCGGCCAGACCGCGACGCTCGCGCTCCTCCGCCTCGACCTGCCGCGGCCCGAGGTCGGCGAGACGCCGGCGCAGCTCGTCCTGGCGCCGCCGGGTCTGGCGCAGGGCGCTGCGGCCGAGGCGGCCGAGGGCGCGGGCGTGCTCCTCGATGCGCGCGCCGGCCGAGGCGAGGCGCATACGCGCGAGCTGCACCCCCTTCTCCGCCCGTCCCAGCGCCTCGCGGCCCGAGCGCAGCGGCTCCAGGGCCTCGCGCAGCAGGCAGCGCCGCACCTCCAGGAGCGCCATCTCCACCTCCGCCACCCGCCCGACGAGGAGCTCGGCGACTTTGGTCGGCGTCTTCACGGAGGTGTGGGCCACCAGGTCCGCAATGGACTGGTCGATCTCGTGCCCCAGGCCGGTGAGCACCGGGAACGGCGCCTGGGCGATGGCCTCGGCAATGACGCGGCTGTCGAAGACCGCCAGGTCGCTACGCGAGCCGCCGCCGCGGATGACGACGGCGCAGTCGATCTCCAGCCCTTGCAGGGACCGCAGGGCCGAGACCACCTCGCGCTCCGCCTCTTTCCCCTGCACCGAGGCGTGGACGAAGAGCACCCGGAAGCCGTAGCCGCTCTCCTGGAGCCCGGACAGGAAGTCGTGATAGGCGGCGCTGCCGTGCGAGGTGATGAGGGCGATGGTCAGCGGCAGCTCCGGCAGCTCCAGAGTCCGGTTGCGCTCCAGGAGACCCGCAGCGGAGAGGGCCGCCAGGGTCTCGCGGCGCCGCATCTCGAGGAGCCCGAGGGTGAAGGTGGGGTCCACCTCGCGGATGCAGAGCTGCAGGCGGCCGCCCGGACCGTAGAAGTCGAGGCTGCCGCGGACGCGGATCTGCATGCCGTCCTTGAGGTCCTGGCCGGTCGCCGCGAGCATCCGGCGCACCTTCTGGAAGTCGGTCTTCCAGATGACGGCGTCGAGCTTGCCGGTGATCTCGTCGCGGTCCCCCTTCTCCACCAACTCGAAGTAGAGATGGCCGCGGGCGCTCGGCCGGACGCGCTGCGCCTCGCCGGCCACCCAGACGGCGGAGAAGGCCTCGCCCAGGAAATCGCGGATCTCGCCGCAGAGCCGGGAGACCGAGTAGGTGGGCTCGAAAAGGGGGAGGTTCAGGTTCAGGGCCGGGCTCCGCGACGGCTCAGTGGTACGACTTGAGCTCCTTCGTGGAGCCGAGCGGGATGGACTCGGCCCATTCCACGGCCTTCTTCTCGCCGGCGGTCAGGCGCGACAGGAAGTCGACGGCGTCGTCGCGCTCGTGGAACAGGCGCCAGATAAAGGTGTGGCCGGCGGGCGCGGTGAAGTAGGTGTAGTGCTTGGCGCCGCCGTTGGTGAGGTCGAAGCCGAGGTTGGACTCGCCGTTGACGCCGACGCAGGCCATGGCGATGGCGCGGCAGGCGAGGGCGAGCGCCTTGACCGCATCCTCGAACTCCCCCAGCTCCTCGCGCGACAGCGGCGAGTGATAGAGGGAGATCTTGGCACCGTCCTCCTCCGCCAGCAGGTTGTAGGGGATGTCGTTGCGGTCCATCGCGTCCTTGGTCTCGCTGGTGGTGACGAAGACGTCCTCGGTGCCGACGACCTTGTAGGTGATCGCGTACGTCTCTTTGTCGAGCTGGGCGAAGCTCTCGGCGAGGATGCTCTCGTCCTCGATGGTGAAGTAGAAGAGACGGTTCATCATGCGTCGTGGTGCCATGGCGGCGTTCCTCCAAACGGGATCTGGGCCACTCGCCCTCCCCTTGCAGGTGGTGGGCGGACCCGGAAACCCGGTCTTTTTTGCTTTACGGGTGAAATGAGCGGCAGGTCGAGACTCGGCTCCGCACCCCGGGCACCCATTGTAACAGAGGGGTCACGGCGGGCCTTCCCGGCCCCCGCCGTGGGCTGCCGGCCCCTGCTCGGCTCCTTTCGAGTGCGCTCCGCCCTCCCCCGGACCACGCTGCCAGTCGCCTGCGCCGGGCCCGGCAGGCCATGGCCTCTTCAGCTCACCGCCGCCAGCCAGCCCTTGAGGTACTCGCCCTGGGGGTGGGTGATGGCGATGGGGTGGTCGGGGGCGGCGGCGAGGGGGGTGAGGAGGGTGACGCGGCGGCCGGATTCGACGGCGGCGGCGAAGAGGATCTGCCGGAAGAGCTTGGCGTCCACCGCGCCGCTGCAGGTGAAGGTGAGCAGGAAGCCCCCCGGCGCCACCCGCTGCAGGGCGAGGCGGTTCAGGTCCTTGTAGGCGCGTGCCGCGGCGTCCAGGTCGGGGCGCTTGCGCACCAGCGGCGGCGGATCGCAGATCACCAGTCCGTAGGTGTCCTGCCTCTCGCGCAGGTCCTGGAAGACGTTGGCCTTCACCCACTCGGCGGCGGCGTCCGGATCGAGGCCGTTGAGCTGAAAGTGGCGCCGCCCTCTTTCCAGCAGGCGCGGCGCCGACTCGACGTGCACCACCCGGCGGGCGCCCCCCCGCGCGGCGTACAGCCCGAAAGCCGCCGAGTGGGCGAAGAGGTCCAGGACGTCGCGGCCGGCCGCCATCTTCCCGGCGAGGCGCCGGTTCTCCCGCTGGTCACAGTAGAAGCCGGTCTTCTGTCCGCCCGCCAGCTCGGCGGTGAAGGTGAGGCCGCTCTCGGTGAACAGGGTCTCGGCCGGCGGCTCCCCGGCGATCACCTCGTCCTCCCCGGTGAGCCCCTCGGCGGCGCTACGCACGGGCAGGCCGTTCGCCTGGAGGATGGCGAGACCCGGCAGCGTTTCGGCGAGGGCGGCGTAGGCCTCGGACCGCACCGCCTCCAGGCCGCTCACCGTCACCTGGCTCACCAGGACGTCGCCGAAGCGGTCGACGGTCCAGCCCGGGATTCCGTCCCCCTCGGCGTTCACCAGCCGGTAGCCGGTGGTGTCCGGCGGCAGCACGGACTGCCGGAGGGCCACGGCCTCGGCGAGGCGGGCGGCGAAGAAGGCGCGGTCCGCGGTCGCGGCGCCGGCGTCCAGCATGCGGACCAGGATCTGCGAGCGGGGGCTGTAGAAGCCGACCCCCAGGGGGGCGCCGGCGGCGTCGAAGACCTGGGCCAGGGGGGCCGCGTCTTCCTCCTCCACCCGGGCGACGGCGCCGGAGAAGATCCAGGGGTGCCCCTCCCGCACGGGACGGTCACGCCCTTCCTTCAGATGGACGTGGGTGTAGCCGTCGGAGGCTCCCACCTTATGTGTAGGGGCGGGACCTGCTCCCGCCCGGGAGGGGTCGGGCCCCTCCCCTGCAGGGCGCTGCGGAGACCTCCTGGGCTTCTTCCCCGGATGATAGGCGCGTCCACCTCTCGCCATCAGCTCCGGCCCCCGCGGGCGGCGGAGCCGACGACGAAGGGGAGGACGGCGGCCGGGGCGCTGCCCGCCGGACCGGTGAGCTGCACCGAGAGCAGGTACTCGCCGGGCTGGAGGCCGGGGGCCTGGAAGGCCGCGGTCCACCGGTCGGGCGCGCTGCCGGTGCCGCGCTCACGGTGCGCCAGCCGCAGGGTGGCCGGAGCCACCTCCTTGCCGTCCGGCGTGGTGACGCGGGCGACCGCCTGGAGCTCGCCGTCCCCCAGGTTGTAGCCCACCAGCGACACCTGCACCTCCTGGCCCGGGGCGACGGTGGGACGGGAGGCCGGCACGTAGGGCTGCTGCTGGAGCATGAACGGATAGTCGGGACGGGTCTCGCCAGGCTGCAGCGTCTCGGGGACCAGCACCCACTTGGTGGGGGGCTCCGGGAAGAGCGGCGGCAGGAGCACCGGCCCGGCCTGGGCGAACGCCGGCACGGTCAGCGGCACCGCCTTGAGGCCGGTCTGGCCGGTGACGCCGTTGCGCACCAGCACCCGCACCGAGTAGTCGCCCGGCAGCAGGTCCAGGTGGCCGAAGAACTTGAAGCCGGTCTGCCGCAGCGCCGGCTCGAGCTTGCCCAGGTCGAGCCCCACCGTCTGGGTGAGGAAGTCGTGGACGGCGCCGCTGCCGTCGAAGGCATAGACGTAGATCTCGGTGGGGATCGAGGAGCCCTGCTTGCCGGCCAGCAGCGCCTTGCCGTCCACCTCCACCAGCACCGGCACGTACGCCTTCTCGCCCGCGGCCGGCCGGAAGGGGGCGGCCAGGACCGCCGTAGGGATCGTCCCGGTGTCGCCGGGGCTGGTGAGCAGGTTGGCCGCCTGCAGCAGCTTCTCGAGCGCCGACTGCTCGGAGAACGGGCGCGGGGCGTAGTAGCCGGGCCGGTGGACCACCCGCGTCCCCCGCGGGGCGTTCTTGAGCTCCACCCGCAGGCGATGGAAGGAGTTGTCGCGCTTGAGCCTCTCGGGCTGGAAGGCGAGGACGTAGGTGACGCCGGTGCGCTGGAGCATCTGGTCCATGGCCGCGCCCAGGTCGTTGAAGTTGCGGTACATCTCGCCGCCCGTGTCCTTGGCCATGGCCATCAGAGCGTCCTGCCCGGAGGCGCGGCGCGGCCCCAGGTCCCCCTCGCCGCGCAGGCCGCCGATGTCCACCGACTGGATGACGCAGTCGGCGCGCCGGAACTCCTCCAGCATCTGCTCCAGGGCGTTGCCGGCCTGGCTGCTGCCGTAGCGCTCGTCGCTGTCGACGTTGTAGAACTCGCCGGAGGCTACCGCCTCCTGCATCCGCTCCTGCTCCGCCCGGTCGACGGTGCCGGTCAGGATCGAGCTGTCGAACCCCTCGGAGAGGAAGATCACGTGCTTGCGGCCGGCGACGCTGTTGAGCAGCTTGGCGAGGTCGGCGAGCGAGCGGGTGAAGGCGGAGACGCGCGCCCTCTGCGCCTCGACCTCCCCCTTGCGCGAATCCCTCTCCAGCCCCTCGATGTACTCCAGCACCATCGCTTCGCGCTCGCGGGCGGCGCCCGAGGCGACGACGGACCGGACCTCGGCCGCCGTGAGCTTCAACGGGTCGGCGTTGCGGTCCACCAGCTCCGGCACGCCCAGGGTCTCGATCGCCCGCTCGACCTGCGAGCGGTCGGGGGTGAAGCCGAGGACGACCTGCGGTCCGCGGCTGCTGTAGGTCGCCACCGCCACCAGATCGCTGGGGTGGAGCTTGCCGAGCACCGCCTCGCGGGCGGCACCCCGGGCCTTGAGGATGGACTTGGACTCGGAGTTGGAGAGGTCGAAGAGGAGCAGGAAGTGGCGCCGGGCGGAAGCCGACAGGGCGGGCCGGGCCCCGGCGCCCGGAACGGCGGCCAGGTCGATGACCTCGAAGCCGGTGACCTCCTGCTTCTTGCGGCCCTCGTAGACCTCGAAGTCGGCGGCGGTGAGCCCCCGCACCGGAGCGCCGTCGCGCACCACCTGCACGGGGACCTCGACCACCACGACGTCGGTCGCCGCGTCGAAGCCCTGGGCGGCGGCCGGAAGCGCCGGAGGCAGCAGGAGGGCGGCGCAGAGCGCGGCGGTCAGGAAACGCGGCTTCGGAAGGTGTCTCATGAGTCTCCTCGCTCGACGACGGAAAAGGGGGCGGAGCTGATCTCCGGCGCTCCCGTGACAGGGTCGGTCACCCGCACCCTCAGGGTGTAGTCGCCCGGCACCAGGCCGGCGGGACGGAAGGTGGCGAGCAGCTTGTCGACGCCGGCGAGCCCGGTCGCGGTCCGCTCCACGCCGCTCAGCCGGCCGCCGGCGGTGTCTCCAGCCGGGCCGGTCACGACCTGCCCGTCGGCCGCCAGCACCTCGCCGTGCAGGAGCGGGTTCCCCTCCCCCAGGTTGTAGGCGACCAGGCAGAGGCGCGCCTCGTCCCCCGCCGCCAGCCGGGGGCGGGCCGCCGGCACGTAGGGCTCGCCGTTGACGGTGAAGGGATAGACGACGGAGCCCTCTCCGACCGCCCCGTCCCCGTCGCCGGGCTCGCGCACCAGCAGCCAGCGCGCCGCGTCGAGAAACAGCGGGGGGAGGAGCTGCAGCCGCGCGTCGCGCCAGTCGGGGACGGTGAGGGGCACCGCCTCGACGGCGGTCTTGCCGGTCTCGGCGTCCCGCACCAGGATGCGGACGCGGTAACGGCCCGGCGGCAGGTCGAGGTGGCCATAGTACTTGATCCCGGTGTCGCGCACCGCGTCGCGGCTCTTGCCCCCCTTGCCCATATCGAGCCCCACGGTGCGGGTGAAGAAGTCCTTCATCTCCCCCTTCTCGTCGCTCGCGTAGGCGAAGAGCTCGACGTTGAGCTGATCCCCCTGGCGGCCGGCGAGGAGGGCGCCGCCCCCCACCTCGATGATCACCGGCACGTAGGCGCGGTCGGGAGTGGCGCGGAACGGCGCGGCCAGCACCCGCAGGTCGAGGTCGCGCCGCGGCAGGGCGTTGGCGATGCCGTCCGACGCCAGCAGGTTCTTCTCCAGCGGGTGGAGGCTCTGGAAGGGGCGCGGCGCGTAGTAGCCGCTGCGGTGCGAGACGCGGGCGCCGGGGGGGAGCCCCTTGACCTTGATGCGCAGCCGGCGATAGGCGCCGTCGGGCTCCAGGTCGCTGCGCTGGAAGGTCAGCAGATAGGTGAGGGAGGTGCGGGTGAGCACCCGGCCGAGGTGCCGGCCGAGGTCGTTGCTGTCCTCCATCAGCTCGCCGCCGGTCTCGTTCGCCATATAGAAAAGGACGTCCTTGCCGGCGCGGCGGGGGGCCTCGGTGGCGTCCGCCTGGTTGCGCAGCCCGCCCACGTCCACCGCTTCGATGACGCAGTCGGCGCGCCGGAACTCCTCCAGCATGCGCTGGACATCCCCCTGGAGCGCCGTGTTGCCGAACCGGCTGTCGCTGTCCACGTACTCGAGCCGCCCGTGCATGGCGTAGTCCTGGTCGGTGACGGTCTCGGGGTCGGTCTCGGTGCGGCCGAGGAACAGCCGGCTGTCGAAGCCCTCCGAGAAGAAGAGGACGTGCTTCCTCCCCTTGACGTTGTCCAGCCAGCGGGCCATGTCGCCGAGCGACCGGGTCATCGCCGTGATGCGGCTCTGCTCGAAGCTGCGCGACATCTTCTCGGCATAGAGGCTGATGGCGGTCAGGTGCTCGTAGAGGGCGGCGTCGGCGTTCGCCCGCTTCAGGTCCGACGTCTCGGCGTCGAGGGTGCGGCTGGCCGAGACGGAGGAGGGCTGCTCGACCACGAAGCGCAGGGGGTCGGCCTTGCCCTGGGTCTCCCCCAGGGTCCCCAGGGTGTCGACGGCGCGGGCGAGCTGGGCGCGGTCCGGCGTGAAGGTCACCAGCAGGCGCGGCCCGGCCTCCAGGGAGAAGGTGGCCACCGCCACCAGATCCGACGGCTGGAGCGAGGTGAGCACGAAGTCGCGCGCCGCCTGGCGCGCCTTGACGACCGAGGCCGGGGTCGAGAACGACAGGTCGAAGAGCAGCAGCAGGCGGCGCCGCGCCGCGGCGTGGAGGGGCGGCGCCCCGGCCGCCGCGCCTGCCGCGGGCTCCATCCGGCTCAGACGCTCGAGGTCCACCACCTCGAAGTTGCTGAGGGTCTGGCGTTTGCCTTCGTCGAAGACCTCGAAGTCGGCGGCGGTCAGCCCCCGCACCGGCTGCCCGTCGCGGCCGACCACATGGACGGGCACCTCCACGGCGAAGACGCGCGCCTCGTCCTGGAAGACCTGGCGGTCTGGCTGGGCGCCAGCCTGGGAGGCGGTTGCCTGGGGCGCGGCGGGGGCGGCCAGCAGCAGGGGGAGTACGAGGGAGAGAAAGTGACGGATCCGCGCGCTCATGGTTCAGCTCCTTCTTCCAGGGTGCGCGTTCCGAGTCTACTCCGACCG
Source organism: Thermoanaerobaculia bacterium (assembly GCA_035628695.1). Lineage (GTDB taxonomy): Bacteria > Acidobacteriota > Thermoanaerobaculia > Multivoradales > UBA5704 > DASPJI01. Next base: position 11,021 of record DASPJI010000430.1, read on the forward strand.
CGCCGCCCGGCCCAGCATGCCGGCGTAGCGGCGGGCCTCCGGGTGGGTGGCGTCCAGCTTGAGGGCGCGGTCCAGGTGATGCCGCGCCTTCTCCATGTCGCCCAGGGCGAGATAGACCTTGACCAGCCCCAGGTGGACCTCGGGCAGCTCGCTGTCCTGGCGCAGGGCGCGGGCCATGAGGTCCAGGGCGGCGGTGGTGTCCCCCCGCCCCAGCGCCATCTCCCCCTGGTAGACAAAGAAGAACGGGTTGGAGGAGTTGCCCTCCTCGATGCGCGCGGCGAGGCTCGCCGCCTCGTCGGTCCGCCCGAGCTGGTGGTAGAGCCGCACCAGGTTGGTGAGGAGGGTCGGGTTGTCCGGGGCGGCTTCGAGGCCGCGGCGATAGAGGTCGAGCGCCCGCTCCGGCTCGCCGCCGCGGGCGAGGAGCACCCCAAGGTTGTTGAGCGCCTTTTCGAAGCGTGGGGCGATCTCGGTGGCGGTGGCCAGCAGGCGGCGGGCGGACTCGGTGTCGCCGGCCAGCAGCGCCTCGGCCCCCAGGTTGTTGAAGAAGTGGGCCGCCGCCGTCAGGTCGTCGATCGGCTTGAACCCCTTGTAGCCCTTGGGACGGTAGGGTAGGAAATCGTAGGTCTCGAGCTGCCCTTCGAGGTACATGCCGGCGACGATATGACCCTGGCTGACCACCATCCCCTCGCGGCTGCTCCACTTCTGGTAGTCGGTGACCTCGACGTAGAACGGGGCGAGACCCTGCTCGCGGGCGATGCCGACGAAGAGGTTGACGAACGAGAGGCAGTTGCCGCGGCGGGTACGGAACGTCTCCGCCGCGTTGCGGGTCGGAGCGAGCTCGTACTGGAGGTCGAGGCGGTCGAAGATGAAGTCGATGACCTGCTTGAGGTTGCGGCGCTCGCCGGAGGTCCGGCGCAGCCGGCCCTGCAGCTCGGCGCGCAGCTCGGGGGAGACCTCGAACGGCACCTCGAGGGCCGCGGCGGCCTGCGGGCCGATCCGCTGCGTGTACTCGCCGCGCAGGTAGGCCGCGGAGTCGAAGCGCTTGTACTCGGAGCAGCCCGCTGTCAGGACCGCGGAGGCCAGCAGGACCGACGAGAGCAGCAGACCCGCCTTCCGGAACATGGAGCACCAACTATAGCAGGGGCACGCTCAAGAGTCCGGGTCGGGATCGAGTTCAAACATTTGAAGGAGCAATGTTCAAGCCGTTGAATACGGGCGCCCGCCGGCGCCCCACCGAATGTGGTAAGTCGCTCATGATCAAGGAGTTAAGACCTGCCGGCAGGCGCCTGCTTTCCGGGCACCCCGCTTGCTTGATCCCAGTTGGCGATGTCGGCTACAGTTCCCGCCAGAAATATTCCCGCTGTGGAAGGAGGTGTTTGCAGGCACCGGTACCTACCCATCGACGTCACGCGTCCGAGCCGGCGCGAGTCCAAAGGCTCGAGTTGTCGATGATCAACTACCCAAGGGAGGTTCATTCCACATGAAGAGCACCAATTTCTGGGGGCGGGCCCTAGCCGTCGCCGCGGTGCTGCTCCTGGTGGCCGGCGGCTCCGCCTTCGCCCAGTTGCAGACCGGCGCACTTTTCGGCACCGCCATTGACGACCAGGGCAACGTGTTGCCCGGCGTCACCGTCACGTTGACCGGCGCGGCGGGACCGCCGCAGGTCCAGGTCACGGATGCGCAGGGGCGCTTCCGTTATCCCACCCTCGGCCCCGGCTCCTACAGCGTCAAGGCCGAGCTCGAGGGCTTCTCGCCCGTCGACTACCCCAACATCTCGATCAACATCGGCCGCAATACCGAGATCGAGATCACGATGAACTCGGCGGTCAAAGAGGTGATCACGGTCACCACCGAGAGCCCGCTGCTCGACCAGCGCCGGATCTCGGCCGGCGCGACGATCGAGCAGACCGAGCTCGAGAAGATCCCGACCTCGCGCGACCCGTGGGCGATCATGCAGTCGACCCCGGGCGTGCTCACCGACCGCATCAACGTCGGTGGCAACGAGAGCGGCCAGCAGTCGCAGTACGTGGGCCCCGGCTCCAGCGGTGACCAGGCCGTCTGGTCGGTCGACGGCGTGACCATCACCGACATGGGCGCCCTCGGCTCCTCGCCCGCCTACTACGACTTCGACTCCTTCGAGGAGATCCAGATCACCACCGGCGGCAGCGACACCACCGTCGCCACCGGCGGCATCGTCCTCAACATGGTGACCAAGCGCGGCACCAACGAGTGGCGCGGCTCCGGCCGCTACTACGTCGCCGACAACGACTGGCAGTCGGACCTCGACTTCGACGAGAACGACCTCGCCCAGGCCGGCCCGTGGAGCAACGATACCCCCCAGGAGGCTTTCAACCAGGGCAACCGGATCGTCAAGGTCGAGGACTATGGCGTCGAGCTCGGCGGCCCGGTGGTCAAGGACCGTTTCTGGGTCTGGGGCTCCTTCGGCAAGCAGGAGGTGGGCCTGCTGACGATCGACGACGTCAGCGACTTCACCGAGCTCGAGACGATGAACGTCAAGCTCAACGCCCAGCTCTCGCAGAGCAACTCGGCCACGGCCTCGGGCCTGCAGAGCGACAAGATCAAGATCGGCCGCAACGCGTCGCCGACCCGGCCGCAGCCGACCACCTGGAACCAGAGCAAGTTCGGTGACGACCCGACGACCTGGAAGGTCGAGGACACCCATATCTTCAGCCCGAGCTTCTACCTGACCGGTATGTACTCGGTGGTCAACGGCGGCTTCCAACTCGTCCCCCAGGGCGGCATGGACATCAACGCCACCTGGGACGAGGACTTCGTCTGGCAGAACAGCTTCCTGCTGTACCAGACCCCGCGGCCGCAGGAGCAGTTCAAGGCCGACGCCTCGACCTTCGTCAACACCGGCAGCGTGGCGCACGAGCTCAAGTACGGCGCCGGCTACCGCGAGGCCGACGTCAGCTCGCTCTCCCGCTGGCCCGGCTTCGGCATCCAGCTAAACTTCTACCAGTCGCTCGGCAACGAGGATCCGGCCGACGACGTCCCCTACAACGTCATCGAGCTGACGCGCGACGCGCTGCCCTCGTCGCACCTCGAGTACACCAACTTCTACCTCCAGGACACGCTGAGCGCCGGCAACCTGACGGCCAACATCGGCCTGCGCTACGACCGGCAGGAGCCGACCCTCGACCGGGTCACCGTGCGCGCCAACCCGGCCTTCCCGGATCTCCTTCCGGAAGCCACCTTCGAGGGTGGCAGTGGAGGCTTCTCCTGGGAATCGATCACGCCGCGCCTCGGCCTGACCTACGCTCTGGGTCAGGAACGCAAGACGCTGCTGCGGGCCAGCTACTCGCAGTTCGCCGACCAGCTCGGCACCGGCATCGGCACCTGGATCAGCCCGCTCTACCCCGGCACCTACCTCTACCTCTACTATGACGACCAGAACGGCGACGGCATCGCCCAGCAGGGCGAGGTCCTCGCCAACACGCCGTGCAACGCCTGCAGCGTCCCCTACAACGGCACCTACAACCCGCTGACCCGCGGCCTGCTGGTCTCGAACGGCGTCGACCCGGACCTCAAGCCGCCGATGACCCACGAGCTGCTGTTCGGCATCGACCACGCCGTCCGGCCGGAGTTCCTGATCGAGTTCAAGGCCTCCTACCGGCTGCTGACCGACCTGCTGGAGCAGGAGCGCCTGGTCTTCGACGGTGACATCGACTACAACAGCATCGGCCGGCTGCACCGCGCCGATGACTACGTGCCGGTGACCACCACCACCACCCTGCCCGACGGCCGGGTCCAGGAGTCCACCTACTACGTCCTCCGGGACGGCGTCACCACCCGCAACGGCTTCTGGCTGGAGAACGGTGACCGCGAGCAGAACTTCTTCGGTGCCTCGCTGGGCTTCAACAAGCGCCTGGCGAACCGCTGGATGCTGCGCGGCAACGTGAGCTGGCAGGACTGGGAGTGGGACGTGCCGAACAGCGAGCGTGAAGACCCCACCCGCCTGCTGGGCGGCGGCCCGCTGGGCTCCGGCTCGCAGGACGGCGACCCGGTGCTCCAGGGCTCCGGCTCCGGCTCCGGCGCCAAGGGCGGCGTCTACATCAACAGCAACTGGTCCTACAGCCTCACCGGCATGTACCAGATCGCCCCCGAGCGCCCGTGGGGCTTCAATGCCGCCCTGAGCGCCTACGGCCGCGAGGGCTACCCGAACCCCTATTTCCGTCGGGTGGACCGCGGCAGCATCAGCGACTTCCTGGCCCGCAACACCTCCATCCTGGTGGCGCCGGATCAGGACAGCTACCGTCTCGACGACATCCACATGATGGACGCGCGCCTGGAGAAGGAGTTCACGGTCAGCGACCTCGGCCTGACGCTCACGGCCGACGTCTTCAACGTGCTCAACCAGTCGTACGTCATCCAGCGCGCCCACCGGCTGAACCGGGCCAATGGCGATTTCGTCCGCGAGATCACCAGCCCCCGCATCTTCCGTCTGGGTCTGCGGATCAGCTTCCGGTAAGCGTGTAAGTCCTTCTGCCGTAACGCATGGAGCCGCCGGGGGAAACCCCGGCGGCTCTTTTTTGTTGTAGACTCTGCCGCCGGCCGGTACGGGCTCTCCCCTCTTTTTCCTCTCAGGACCCCGTCGACCGAGGCCGGCCGAAAGGAGCGCTTCCTCATGGTCCTGAAAATGCTGCGCCGCCGCCGTCTGCCGCTCGCCGCCCCCTCCGCGGTCATCGTGGCCATCGCGGCCTTCGTGCTGTCCCTCGCCGCGCCGGGCACGGCCCAGGAGTGGAAGGGGAAGGGACGCCTCCAGGGGGATGTCCTCGACGCCGAGGGCAAGCCGGTCGCGGGGGCCAAGGTCACCCTCCGTCCGGGCGCCCCGCCGGTCGACCCGGCCGCCGGCGGACCGGCGCCGATCACCACCGACAAGCGCGGCAAGTGGGCGATCCTCGGCCTCGACAACGGCCCATGGGCGGTGCTGATCGAGAAGGAGGGCTTCGTGCGCTCCGAGGGGCAGGTCCAGGTCAACGAGTACGCCCCGGCGAAGCCGATCCGCATCGCGCTCAACCCGGCCGCGCAGGAGACGCGGCAGGCGGCGGCGGCCAACGCCGCGGGCGAGGAGGCGCTCGCCGCGCTCGAGGCCGGCAACGCCAAGCTCCAGGCCGGCCAGTTCGCCGAGGCGCGGGCCGAGTACGAGAAGGCCATGGCCACCCTCGAGCCGGCCAACCACCCGGCGGTCCTGCGCGGCATCGCCCGCACCTATTACCAGGAGAAGAAGCTCGACCAGGCGATCGCGTCGCTGCAGAAGGCGCTGGAGCTCAAGCCGGACGACGCCGAGTCGCGCAAGCTGGTGGCCAACATCTACGTCGACAAGGGCATCGAGGCCTACAACGCCACCCAGGTCCCGGAAGCCGCCCAGCAGTTCAGCCTGGCGATCGAGAACGACGGGACGCTCGCCGACGCCTACTACTACCGCGGGCTGGCGCTGATGGCCCAGACCAAGAACGCCGAGGCCAAGGCCGACTTCCAGAAGCTGCTGGAGCTCGATCCCAACTATCCGCAGGCCGCGGACGTGCGGGAGTTCCTCCAGTCGCTGTAGCCTCCCCGGCCGGCGCAGGATCCGTCCCATGCGGCACCCCCTGATGCCGGCGCTCGCCCTCGCCGCCGCCTTGATGGCGGCGGGGTCGCTCCCGGGCTGCGCGCCCGCCGATGACCGCGGGACCGCGGAGGCCGCGCCGGCTTCGTCGGCGCCGCTCCCCGCCTCGGCCCGCGGCGCCGACGTCATCCTGATCACCCTCGACACGCTGCGGGCCGACACCCTGGGGTTCGCCGGCCATCCGCGCGCCGCGACGCCGGTCCTCGACCGCCTGGCGGCGGCGGGCCGGGTCTACACCGACGCCCATGCCCACAACGTGGTGACCCTGCCGTCCCACGCCAACATCCTCACCGGGCGTTACCCCTACCAGCACGGCATCCGCGACAACAGCGGCTTCACCCTGCCGGCCTCGGTCCCCACCCTGGGGACGATGCTGCGCCAGGCCGGCTACCGCACCGGCGCCTTCGTCGCCGCCTACCCCCTGGACTCGCGCTTCGGCCTCGACCAGGGGTTCGACCTCTACGACGACGACTACCCGCGGGGGTCCAACCCGGCCGACTTCGTCGTCGCCGAGCGGCGGGGGGACCAGGTGATCGCGCCCGCCCTCCGGTGGTGGCGGTCGCAACGCGGGCACCGGCGCTTCCTCTGGGTCCACCTGTACGACCCGCACGCCGCCTACGCGCCACCCGAGCCGTTCGCCAGCCGCTTCCGCGACAATCCCTACCTGGGCGAGGTGGCGGCCACCGACTCGTTCCTCGCGCCGCTCCTCCAGCCGCTCCTCGGAGGCAAGGAGCCCCCCGCCCTGGTGGTGGTCACCTCCGACCATGGCGAAGCGCTCGGCGAGCATGGCGAGCTGACCCACGGCCTGTTCGCCTACGAGGCGACGCTCAAGGTGCCGCTGGTGCTCTGGGGAGCCGGCGTCCGTCCCGGCAAGGACACCCGGCCGGCGCGGCACATCGACATCGTGCCGACGGTGCTCGGAGCGCTGGGCGTCAAGTCTCCCTCCGGCCTCCCTGGCCGCTCGCTCCTCGGGCCGGCGTCCCAGACGGACACCAGCTACTTCGAGTCGCTCTCCACCGCGCTCAACCGCGGCTGGGCGCCGTTGCGCGGTACGCTCCGCGAGCGCAGGAAGTACATCGAGCTGCCGCTGCCCGAGCTCTACGACCTCGCCCGTGACCCCGGCGAGCAGAAGAACCTCTTCGGCGAGGAGCGCCGCGCCGCCAACGCCCTGCGCCAGGCGCTGCCGGAGGAGTCGGTCTGGCCGCCGCGCAAGGGGCAGGTGTCGCCCGAGGAGGAGGCGCGCCTGCGCAGCCTCGGCTACATGACGGGTGACGCCGGTGACAAGGCCAGCTTCGCCCCGGCGGACGACCCCAAGAACCTGGTCGCCCTGGACCGCCAGCTCCACCAAGTGGTGGACGCCTACTCGCGCGGCCGCTACGAGGAGGCGGCGCGGGTGGCCCGGCAGGTCGTGGCGGCCCGCCCCACCCTCGCCGAGGGCTACGAGCACCTGGCACTGGCGCTGCGCCAGCTCGAGCGCCAGGACGAGGCGGTCACCGTGCTGCGCCAGGGGGTGACCCGCATCGGGCAGGGCGGCGGCCGGGACTCGCTGCGCCGCCAGCTCGGCCAGGCGCTCGCCGAGGCGGGCCGGCCCGCCGAAGCGGTCGAGGTGCTGGCGCCGGTCGCCTCCGGCAGCTCCGACGCCTCGGTCCTCGGCGCCTACGGCATCGCCCTCTCCGACGCCGGACGGCACGGCGAGGCCGCCGCGGTCCTCCAGCGCGCCCTGTCGGCCGATCCGTCCAACCCCAAGGTGCTGGAGAACCTCGGCATCATCGCGTTGCGGATGCGGCAGCCGGCGGCGGCGCGCGACCACCTCCGCCAGGCGCTCGCCCTGAACGACCGGCTGCCCATCGCCTGGAACACCCTCGGCGTCGCCCTCTACCAGCTCGAGGGGCCGCCGGCCGCGGCCGCCGCACTCGACGCCTGGGAGCGGGCGGTGGCCATCGACCCGGCGCAGTACGACGCCCTCTACAACATCGGCCTGGTGGCCCGTGAGGCGGGGCGGCGGGAGCAGGCGCGGCGCGCCCTCGAGCGCTTCGTCCGCACCGCGCCGCCGTCCCGCTTCGGCCCCGACCTGGCCAAGGCCCGGCAGATCCTCGCCGGCCTGGGAGCATGAGCATGATCCGACGCCTCCCCCTCCTCTCCCTCGTCCTCCTGCTGGCGGGAGCCGCCGCCTGCTCCGACGCCGGGGGCGGCGGCGGCCGGGGCGGCGGCGAGGTGTTCGAAGACGCGCCGGTGATCCTGATCTCCATCGACACCCTGCGCTCGGACCGGCTGCCGGCCTACGGCTACGAGAAGGTGGAGACGCCGGCGATCGACGCCCTGGCCAAGGACTCCATCCTCTATGAACGGGCCTACAGCCACTATCCGCTGACCCTCCCTTCCCACGTCTCGATGATGTCGGGCCTGCTGCCCCCGCGGCACGGCGTGCGCGACAACGTCGGCTACTCGTTCGACGCCGAGAAGCACCCCTCCCTCGCCCGGCTGTTCAAGGAGGCCGGCTACGAGACCATGGCCGCGGTCTCGGCCTTCGTGCTGCGCGGCTCGACCGGCATGGGGGAGGGGTTCGACACCTATGACGACCGGCTGATCCCCAAGGAGGGGCAGAGCCTGGACGCCGTGCAGCGCGCCGGCGACGAGGCCACGCGGTCGGCCACGGCGTGGGTGCGCGAGCGCGCCGGCCGCCCGTTCTTCCTCTTCCTCCACCTGTACGAGCCGCACGCGCCCTACATGCCGCCGGAGCCGTTCAAGTCGCGCTTCGCCGACCCGTACGACGGCGAGGTGGCGGCGGCCGACGCCTACGTCGGCGAGCTGCTGGCGGAGCTCAAGAAGCTGGAGATCTACGACAAGGCGGTCATCGTGCTCCTCTCCGACCACGGCGAGGCGCTGGGCGACCACGGCGGCCAGACCCACGGCGTCTTCCTCTACCGTGAGGCGCTCCAGGTGCCGCTGCTGGTGAAGCTCCCCGGCGCCCGCCATGGCGGCACGCGGGTCGCGGCGCCGGCGCGGCTGGTGGACGTCTTCCCGACGCTGCTCGCCACCGCCGGCCTCGACGTCCCGCAGGGGGACGGGGCGTCGCTGCTGGAGCTCCTGTCCCCCGGCGCGCCGCCGCGGCAGGTCTACTCCGAGACCTTCTACCCGCGCATCCACTTCGGCTGGAGCGACCTCGCCTCGGTGATCGACGGCCCGCACCACTACATCGAGGGGCCGGACCCCGAGCTGTACGACCTCGTGAAGGACCCCAGGGAGCTGGAGAACCGCTTCGGCTCCGACCGGCGGGCGGTGGGGACCCTGCGCCAGGCGCTGGCGAAGGTCGACCGCACCTTCAACCCGCCGGGCGAGGTGGACGCGGAGACCGCCCGCAAGCTCGCCGCCCTGGGCTATGCCGCGGGCGGCGGACCGGTGCCGGAGGGGCCGCTCCCCGACCCCAAGAGCCAGCTCCACGTGGTCCAGAAGATGGAGGCCTCGTTCAGCGCCTTCGATCACGGCGATTATGAGAAGGCGGCGCAGGGGTTCCGGGAGCTGGTCACCGAGAACGC
>DASPJI010000431.1:0-3229 GCA_035628695.1 Thermoanaerobaculia bacterium
AGGAGACGGAACGGGCCTCGTGCAGGAGGCGCTGGCGGGAGACGTCGTCGTGACGGCCGGCGTGGAGGAACTTGAGGGCTACCAGGCGCTCCAGGAGCAGGTCCCGGGCTTTGTAGACCACGCCCATGCCACCACTGCCGAGCCTCTCCAGCAGCCGGTAGTGGGAGATGGTACGTCCGGTCCAGGAATCCTGGCGGTCGCCGGCGGCCATGAGCTCCCCTGAGCAAGCGTTGGGACGCGCATCTTAGCAATAAACGGTTCGGGTGACGAGGCCGTGCTCGTCGAGGAGCGCGCGGATGCGGTCCGCCTCGGGAAGGCGGAGGCGCCCGGCGGCGTCCAGCGCCTGGCGGAGGAGGGCGGCGGCCTGTTCCAGGTCTCCCGGCTGCCGGCGCTCCAGGAGGAGCAGCGCCAGACCTTCCCGGGCGAAGAGCAGGTCGTAGCCGGAGCCGAGCCGCTCCAGCAGGGGGAGCTGCTCGGCCTGCCGGACGCGGATGGCCTCGTCGATCTCCCCCAGGCCGCGGCGGATGTCGGCGATCCGGCCCAGGCAGAGGGAGAGCTGGCGGGCGTCCCCCAGGCTCTCGTAGATCGGCTTCTCCTGCTCCTGGCGGATGGCGAGGGCGGTCTCGTGCTCCCCCCGGGCATGGAGGATGCCCGCGATCTTGCCCATGGTCACCGCGGTGGCCCGGAGCTCGCCGAGCACCTGGTAGATGGGCAGCTCCTCGAGCTGGCGGATGCGCAGGGACTCGTCCCGGTCCCCCTGGGCCTCGAGGGTGTCGGCGATGAAACCCAGGGCCACGGCGCGGGAGCGCACGTCCCCGGCCTCCTCGAGGGCCGACTGGGCCTCGCGCAGCACCTCCAGGGCCTGGCCGAAGCAGCCGCGCAGCTTCAGAAGGTAGCCGACCTTGGCCAGGCAGATGGCGCGGGAGCGGGAGTCGCCCAGCTCCTCCAGGATCGGGAGCTGCCGCTCCTGAAAGGTGGCGAGGGCGTCGTCGAGCTCGCCGCGGGCCTGGAGCACGTCAGCCAAGAGCTCCCACGCGGTCGCCTCCTCGAAACGGTCACCGCGCCGCCTGTCGAGCCAGAGCTTCTCTTCGGCCGCTTCCATCGCGCGATCGAGGCGTCCCTGCCGCAGAGAGACCTGGCCGAGCGTCCAGAGGATCTCGCCGCGCTGGCGCGGATCGTCGAAGTTCTGCAGCATCTCCTCACAGAACTCGCTCCAGGCGTGGAAGGGGCCGTTGAACCTGGCATACCACGTCCCCGCCTGCTGCACCGTCCAGCGGTCGCCGGCGGGGACCCGTGGCAGCCACCAGGCGAGGGCGGCGCTCTCGGCGCGGACCTCCCGCCACCGGCGCCCCTGCTCGGCCTCTTCGCCGGGCGCGCCCAGCGGCAGGCGGGCGGCGAACCACCGGGTCATCCGGTCCATGGCCGCCTCGCCGCTGGCTTCGGCGGCCAGCAATTCGGCCAGCAGCGGGTGGAGCCGCCAGGCGCCGTCGGGTCTCTCCTGCCGGGGGATGGGGAGCAACTGGCAGAGCTTCTGGGCGTGGAAGACCAGCTCCTCGAAGTCGTCGTCCGGCAGGCCGGCGAGGGCGGCGCCGAGGCCGCGGCCGAAACCGGTGAGCGGCGCGTGTCCCAGGGCGTGGAGGCCGGCGAGCAGCCGCCCCGCCTCCGGGCCGATCTCTTCGCGCAGGATCTCCAGCGAGATCGAGAAGCTGGTGGCGAGGACGTTTCGGGCCTCGCCCGCGATCCCCACCGCCAGCTCGGTCCGGTCCGCCGGCGTGATCGCCAGGCGGCGCTGCCGCAGCATGCGCAGGAAGCCGGTGGCCGAGCGCCCCGACCGCAGGTGCCCCGCCGCCAGGTGGACGGCGAGAGGCAGGTGGCCCAGGCTCCGCACCAGCTCCCGGTAGCCGGCTTCGTCCTCGGGGGACGGCGTCCAGCCGAGCTCCCCCCGCAGCTGGAGGAGGGCGGTCTCCTCGTCGAAGGCGGTCATCCGCACCTGCCGCCAGCCCATGGCGAAGCCCAGATCGTGGAGCCGTCCGGTGACGAGGACGGCGCAACCCGGCAGCTCCCGCAGCAGCCGCCCCGCCTCCACCTCGGCGGCCGGGGAGTCCACGTTCTCGATGTGGAGCAGGGTCCGCGGCTGGAGCAGCCGCTCCCGCACCCGCGCCGCCACCCCGTCGCCGCCCGCCAGCTCGAGGCGCGCGGCGAGCTCGTCGAGCATCGCCCGGGGCGCCGCCGGCGCCTTGGGGTCGACGACGAGACGGAGGCAGCCGCCGGGGAACCGGTCCATGTGGTCGACGGCAAAGCGGTCCGCCAGGTAGGACTTGCCCACGCCGGGCATCCCCTGGATGGCGCAGACCGTGGCCGGCAGCCCCTCGGCGGGCTCGGTGAGCAGGGCCTGGCGGAGCGCCGTGAGCTCTTCCTGCCGCCCGACGAAGACGTCGGACACCCGCGGGTGGACCTCGATCGCCCGCTTCACCGCCGGCCGCCAGCCGGGCTCGAGGACCAGGGTGGGGGCCGCGGTACCGTCCTCCTCCGGCCGGTCCACCGGCCGGTCCGCCGGGTGGACGGGGAGGTCTACCTGCAGGGCGAGGAGGTCCCGGGCGGCCTCGTCGGCCCGCTGGTAGCGCGCGGCCCGGTCGCGCGCCAGGAGGCGCGCCATGACCGGCTCGATCTCCGGCGGCAGGCCGGGCCGCTGGGAGGTCACGCGCCGCGGCTCCGTGCCGAGGACCGCCGCGGCATAGGCCACCTCGGTGGCGGCATCGAGGGCAGGGCGCCGGTCAGCAGCTCGTAGAGCACGACGCCCAGGGACCAGAGGTCGGCGCGGTGGTCCACCGTCTCGCCCCGGAGCTGCTCGGGGGACATGTAGGCCACGGTGCCGACGGTCGAGCCATAGCGGGTGAGCCGGGAGCCGCCGTTCCGCAGGGCGACGCCGAAGTCGACGATCTTGACCCTCTTCAGGGGACCGTCCGGGGTGAGGATGAGGTTGGCGGGCTTGATGTCCCGGTGGATCACGCCGCGGTCGTGGGCATGGGCCAGCCCGGCGGCGATCTGCGCCGCGAGGCCGAGCGCCTCCCCGGCCTCGACGGCGCCGCGGTCGATCCGCGCCCGCAGGGATTCCCCGTCGCAGAACCCCATGGCGAAGAAGAGGTAGCCGTCGGGCGTCTCCTCGATCTCGTAGACGGCGCAGACGTTGGGGTGGTCCAGGGCGGAGGCGGCGCGGGCTTCGAGGAGC
>DASPJI010000432.1:0-12794 GCA_035628695.1 Thermoanaerobaculia bacterium
CGCGCCTGGTCATCGTCGCCGACGGAGCGCTCCACTATCTCCCCTTCGCCGCCCTGCCCGACCCGGCCTCCGGCGACCCCCTGCTCATCACCCACGAGGTCGTCCATCTCCCCTCGGCCTCGGTCCTCGCCATCCAGCGCCGCGAGCTGCAGGACCGCACACCGGCCCCGGCCGCCCTCGCCGTCCTGGCTGACCCCGTTTTCAGCCCCAGTGACCCCCGGGTGGGGGGAGGCCGAGGCCCGTCCGGCCCGGCGCAGGCGACTGGCAGCGTGGTCGGGGAGGAGGGCGGAGCGCACACGAAGGAGCCGAGCAGGGCCGGATCGGGCCTCGCGCCGGAGGGGGTCTTCGACCGCCTGCCCGCCACCCGCCGCGAGGCGGAGTCCATCGCCGCCCTCGCTTCGCCCGCGGAGTCCCTGACCGCCCTGGACTTCCAGGCCAGCCGCCAGACCGCCCTTCAGGGCGGCCTCGACCGCTACCGTATCGTCCACTTCGCCACCCACGGCGTGATCCAGGCCGAGACGCCGGAGCTCTCCGGCCTCGCGCTCTCCATGGTGGACGAGGCCGGCCGGCCCGCGGACGGCTTCCTGGGGCTGCGCGACATCTACAATCTCCGCCTCCGCGCGGGCCTGGTGGTGCTCTCCGGCTGCGAGACGGCGCTGGGCCGGGAGATCCGCGGCGAGGGGCTCGCGGGCCTGGCCCGCGGCTTCATGTACGCCGGCGCGGCGCGGGTGGTGGCGAGCCTCTGGCGCGTCGAAGACCGGGCCACCGCGGAGCTGATGACACGCTTCTATCAAGGTCTCCTCGTCGACCGGCTCCCGCCGGCCGCGGCCCTGCGCCGGGCGCAGCTCGCCATCCGCGCCGAGCGCCGCTGGCGCGATGCCTATCACTGGGCCCCCTTCGTCCTCATGGGGGACTGGAACTGACGATGGCTACCCCCGAGACCCTCCTGGAGCCCGGCGAAGAGGAGATCGCGGCCGGCCTGGTCCGCCGGATCGGCGAGGGCGACACCCGCGCCGAGGGAGAGCTGGTCGAGCGCTACAGCCGCGGGCTCCTCTACATGCTGCGGCGCCGCGCCGGCGATCCGGCGCTGGCGGACGACCTCCACCAGGAGACCTTCCGTATCGTCCTCGAAAGGCTGCGCCGCCAGGGGATCGAGGACCCCGCCCGGCTCTCCGGCTTCATCCTCCAGACGGCGCGCAACCTCTTCCTGGGCGATTACCGCAAGAAGACCCGCCGCGGCGAGGGGCACGACGTGGAGGAGTCCCCCGAGCCGGCGGACCCGGCGCCGGGCCAGCTCACCGGCGTGCTGCGCCGCGAGGAGGCGGCGCGGGTGCGCCAGGTCCTCGCCGAGATGGGGACCGACCGCGACCGCCAGATCCTGTTCCGCTTCTACATCGCGGAGGAGGACAAGGAGGCGATCTGCGCCGACCTGGGGCTGTCGAGCCTCCACTTCAACCGCGTCCTGTTCCGTGCGCGGGAGCGTTTCAAGTCCCTGATGACGCGCGCCGGCCCCGCGCCGGAGCGGCCGGGGTGAGATGGCGAGGCGGGCGGCGACAGTCCCATCATGAGGAGGAAGGGCCGAGGTCAAGGGATGGATCATTCATACATCGACGAGCAGCAGGTGGCCGAGCGCTACGTCCTGGGCCAGCTCTCCCAGGAGGAGGCCGACCTCTTCGAGGAGCACTACCTCCACTGCACGCAGTGCCTGGACCGCCTGGAGGCGGCGGAAGGGCTGCAGCGGGGATTGGAACGGGTGGCCGAGGAGGAGGTGGCGCGAGCCGTGGTCGCCCGCGCCGGCGTCCTCGCCGCCGTCGGCCGGCTCCTGCGCTCGCGCCAGGCGCCGCTGGCCGTCACCCTGCTGCTCCTGGTGGCGCTCCTCCCCTCGGGGCTACTCCTCTGGCGCGTCAACGACCTCGAGCAGGCCGTGGAGAGCCGTCCCGTCTCCTCCACGCCGGCCCCCTCTCCCTCTCCCGCCACCCCCACTCCGCCCCTGCCTCCCGCGGTGGATCTCCGGCCGGAGCTGGAGGCGGTCCGCGGCGAGCTGGCCGAGGAGCGGCGCCGGAGCGAAGAGCTGGCCGGCGAGCTCTCCCGTGCCCGCGAGCCGCAGGTCAACGTGCCGATCCTCACCCTCGCCCCGGAACGCTCGGCGCCGGGCCAAGAGGACGAGCCGACCCACCGCGTCTCCCTCGCCGCCTCGCCGGAGTGGATCGTCCTCGCCCTGGAGGTGGGCGGTCCCGACCACCCGTTCTATCGCGCCGTCCTGACGGGGCCGGACCGCCAGCCCGTGTGGCAGGCGAGCGGCCTGCAGGCGGACGCTACGGGCCTGATCACCTTGAGCCTTCCCACGAGCCTGCTCCGGGCCGGCGACTTCGCCGTCCGCCTCGAAGGGATGCCCGCGGCGGCATCCCCCGTCACGGTCGCGCGCTTCTCGTTCCGGGTGACGCCATAGGAGCCGGGTGAGATAGCGGGCGCGCTCGCGGCAGTCCAAATTCGAGAACGACACGATTTCCAACAAGGAGGCGACATGAGCGATCAGAAGAGTAGGCCGCCCCTCGGTCTCGAGCTCTGGACCTTGAAGGAGTGGACGAATCACCGGCAGGCGCCGTTCGATCTGAAGAAGGACAACTTCTCCGTCGCCTGGCACCCCACCGACGGCGGTTACGTGCAGTTCCGTCTGGTGGGTGGTGGCGACCACGAGCACGAATTCAAGCGCCACACGGACGGATGCTTTCGGGGCGAGCTCAAGATCGGGAAGCGGCAGTTCGAGTTCAGCTTCGTCGTCACCGGGACGACTCCCGGCCGGTTGATGAAGGGCGAGTTCTACGAGATCAGCAAGGAGACCGGTCCGGACCCGGTGGCGAGCTGGGGCGCCGAGGAGAGGGGCGGCGGCCCGATCATCGGCCACGAAGGGCATGGGCGCGGCGAGCGCCGGCCCGAACCCCCCGTGCGGCGCTGAGCCGCGCTTTCCATCCTTCCCTCTCTCTTCCCTTTCCATCCACTCTCCCTCCTCGCCGCGGGCACGCGGGGGGGAGGGATTCCGCTTTCCGAACCGGTCGCGAAATTCGTTCGAAGAAGGGTGAGATAGCCAGCTTCCTGGTGACAGTCCATCTATGAAAGCGACGCGCGCGTTCTGATCACAACCACGAAACCAAACGATTCGAAAGGAGATCACCATGTCCGAGCAGCACAACGACCGCGAGAGAGAGCTCAAGAACCCCGCCACCGTTCAGCAGGAGCTTCTGGCCGCCGGCAACGGCGGCGGCCAGATGGAGAAGAGCGCCGTGCAGGCCGGCAACGTCCAGGTCTGCCTGGGAGCCGAGAACGGCTCGTTCAAGCTGCACTGGGCGGGCCCCACCTTCAGGAGCGACGACTTCGTGGCCCTGTTCGCGAACGATGGCTCGCCCGACGACCAGTGGCTCCTCAACCAGTGGCAGTGGGCCGTCCGCGGCACCTCGTATGTGACCGGCACCTCGGTCAACCCCAGCTACCAGGCGCGCTACATGACCTGGATGAACAACCGCTGGACGAGCATCGCCCGCAGCCCCGCCTTCCCCGACAAGGTCTGCGGCTAGCCCTCTTCCCTTCACACCCGAGGAGGCAGGCCGGAGACCGGCCTGCCTCCTGGCTCGTTCAGCGGGCGAACCGGGTCCGGTTGCCGGCGATCTGTTGCAGCTCGGCCGGGGTCAGCGGCACCTTGGTTCGGAAAATCTCCCAGCCCTGGCGGATTCCTCCCCCCGGCGGGTTGAGGTCCGATCCATAGAGCACGCGCTCCACGCCGACCTGGCGGACACGCTGGGCGACGAGCGCGCCATCGGCAGGCGTCGCCTCGGCGGTCACGTTCGTGGCGACGTCGAAGTAGACGTTGCGAAGACGCGGGTCGCGGCGCTGCGCCGCCTCGCCGAACACCGCCATCACCTCATCGTTCTGCGCCGGATATCCGGGGCCGGAGGCGCCGAGGTGCGCGACGACGACCTCGATGCCCGGCGCCTTCGGCATCACCTGGTCGAGGAACAGCCGCGCGTCCTCGGCGCCGTAGCTCTCGCCGCCGCGGGCGCGCATGTGGACGAGGACCGGCGCGCCGAGCCGCTGGGCGAGCGCGAACAGCTCCTGGATGCGGGCGAGGTGCGCCGGGTTTCGCAGGGTGACGCCGCCATTGCCCATGTGGACCTTGATGCCGGTCATGCCCGGCAGACCCAGGCAGCGCTCCAGCTCCTGCAGTGCCACTTCGCGCATCGGATTGGCCGAGCAGAAGCCGATCAGCCGCCGGCGGTGCTTGACGACCTCGGCCGACGTCCAGTCGTTCTCCTCCCGGGTCAGCCGGTCGGGATCGCTCAACCCCTTGCGCTCGTCGGCGAAGCTGTAGCCGACCGACAGCACGACCGCGCGGTCGATGCCGGCCGCGTCGAGCTCACGCACCAGCGCCGCGCCGTCCCGTTCGGGGAACTTGACGATCGGAGCGAACGCGGCGCTGACCAGATGCTGGTGGTAATCGACAGCCGGGGCGGGGGGCTGGACGGCGGTGGTCGTCGCGCAGCCCGTGAGCAGCGCCAGGAAGGCAACGGCGAGTTTCATGGGGGCTACGCTACCCAGGTCGCGCGATGGAAGCAAGCGGGTGCGCCGGCCGTCCCGAGGGGCCCGGTGGCGGGATCGTTGGGATTGGGAGAGCGGTGTGCGCCACCGCGGAGGAGGGTGGGGAGAAGGTGAGGGCGGGGCGGGCGGTTCGCTTCTACGTCTGCGGCGCTTGCCTCTCGAGTTCCAAGACGTGCGAGCTCATCACCGCTCGCTCCGTACTCGCGGCTTCGGCAACGAATCGGCACAGATAGGCGATGTTCCTCCCGAAACCGCCGTCAACCCTTTTGGAATGGACACCGTCCTTCGGGGGACGGCCTCCATTCCTGAAGAAACGGTCTTCATTTCCTCCGAAACGGCCTTCATTTCTGAAGGAACGCCCGCCCTTTCCCTGGAAATGAGGAGCATTCCTGGAGAAATGGCCATCCTTCCTGAAGAAATGGAGACGATTCCCGGAGGAATGGCGGCCATTTCTTGGGAAACGGAGAGCGTTTCGGCGGGGATGACGATGATTTCCGTGGAAGCGACGATGGGCTGTTGCGCGCCGCCGGTCCCCCTGGAGGAAATCTTTTCGAGATTCTTCCCGGAGGATTGACTTCCCTCCGCCTCCTTCATACGCTAGGGAATGTCAACCCGCCGCAGTCGTTCGTCGCCGGGGAGGAGGTGAGACGGAGAGAGACGAAGCCTGAAGAATCCCGCTCGTGAAGTGAAGAGGCCGGCGTGTGTCCGGCCAAAACAAGGAGCGGGCCCGAGTGAGGCGTAGGACCCTCGCCCGAGCCCTAGTCACGCAAAGGAGCATGCCAATGCGCAACTACCTGGATGGTAGCACCGGAGATCGTGTACCCAGTTCCACCCCCAATACCGCCCCCGGGACCTCCGGGGGACCGGAAAACGCCTTCACCCCGGAGTATCTGGACCTCCTGAATCAACGCGACGAGCCGCCGACGGCGAGCGACGCGGATGCCGCCGGCCCCTGGCATCTGGAGCCGGCGCCGGATGGCCGCTGGGCGGTGCTGCGGGTGGGGGAGGCGCTCGGCCGGGGCGATGTCCCGGCGGGGGACTTCCAGATGAAGCAGGCGGCGCAGCTCGCCGCCGCCCTCTCTCCCGGGACAGGCAAGAGCAAGCGCTACCGTCAGGGCAAGGAGGATGACGGCCGGGGCTATCCCGTCTACTACGACGGCGAGCTGGCCGGACACCTCCGGGTCTTCGACGAGGACCTGATCGCGTCGATGAACGCCGCCGACGCCCTGCTCAGCGCCCCCTACGACTTCGCCTGGCTGCTCGACGCCGCCGGAGGTCTGGCGCTGGAGCGGACGGGGAAGGTGTCGCTGGCCCGGGCGAGGGGGGATCTTTAAAGAAGGGGGCGCTTGAGCTCGCCACGCCTGGGAGGGGGGGCTTCCTCCCCCCCTGGGCGGGGGCGTGGTAGGGAGTGGGGGAGGACCGAGGTGGGGGGTTGCTTTTGGAAGGGCGGGGGAGATCCGCCACGGTCGAGGACAAAAAAGCTGCCCCCCTCCTGACCTCCCCCACTCCCTACCGCCCACCACCCAGGGGGGGAGGCACCACCTCCCCCTGGGACCAGAACCTACGTCTGCAACACCCCCGTCTTGAACTCCGCCAGGTGCGGGTTCATCGCCGCGCAGGCGAGGGAGCGGGCGAGGATGTCTCGCGTCTCGGCGGGGTCGATGAGGGCGTCCACCCAGAGGCGGGCGGCGGCGTAGCGCGGGTTCGAGGCAGCGTCGTAGCGCGCCTTGATCTCCGAGAGGCGCTGCTTCTTCTCCTCCTCGGAGACGTCCTCGCCCCGGTTCTTGAGCTGGATCGACAAGAGCGTCTTGCTCGCCTGGTCGCCCCCCATCACCGAGATCGTCGCCGAGGGCCAGGCGTAGAGGAACCGCGCGCCGTAGGCCTTGCCGCACATCGCGTAGTTGCCGGCGCCGAAGGAGTTGCCGACGAAGAGGGTGAGCTTCGGCACCGTCGAGTTGGCGACGGCGTTGACCATCTTCGCCCCGTCCTTGATGATGCCGCCCCGCTCGGCGCGGCTCCCCACCATGAAGCCGGTCACGTCCTGGAGGAAGAGGAGGGGGATCTTCTTCTGGTTGCACAGCTCGACGAAGCGCGCCCCCTTGGCCGCCGAGTCGGAGTAGATGACGCCGCCGATCTGGAGCTCGCGGTCCGCCGGGCCGGTGCCGGTCCGGCGCGGCACGATGGAGCGCTGGTTGGCGACGATGCCCACCGCCCAGCCGCCGATCCAGCCGGTGCCGCAGACCAGCGTCTGGCCATGAGTGGCCTTGTACTCGTCGAACTCGGAGCCGTCGAGCAGACGCGCCAGGATCTCGTGCGTGTCGTAGGGCCGCGAGCGGTCGATGGGGACCAGGCCGTAGAGGTCCTCGGATGGGTAGAGCGGGTCCGCCGGCGCGCGGCGGGCGAACGGGGCCATCTCCCCGGCGGCCATCTGCGCGAACTGGCTCCGGATCTTGGCCAGGCACGAGGCGTCGTCCGGATGCCGGTGGTCGACGACGCCCGAGACGTCGCACTGGACGAGGGCGCCGCCCAACTCCTCGTTGTCGATCTTCTCGCCGATCGCGGCCTGCACCAGGTGGGAGCCGGCGAGGAAGATGGAGCCGGTCCCCTCGACGATGTGGGACTCGTCGCTCATGATCGGCAGGTAGGCGCCGCCGGCCACGCACGGGCCCATGATGGCGGCCATCTGGAAGATCCCCTCGGCGGAGAGGCGGGCGTTGTTGTAGAAGGCGCGGCCGAAGTGCTCTTTGTCGGGGAAGATCTCGTCCTGCATCGGCAGGAAGACGCCCGCCGAGTCCACCAGGTAGACGATGGGCAGGCGGTTCTCCAGGGCGATCTCCTGGGCGCGCAGCACCTTCTTGCAGGTCAGGGGGAACCAGGCCCCCGCCTTCACCGTGGCGTCGTTGGCCACCACGACGACATCGCGGCCGTGGATGGCGCCGATGCCGATGACGACGCCGGCCGACGGGGCGCCGCCGTACTCCTTGTAGAAGCCGTCGGCCACCCAGAGGCCGAGCTCGAGAAACGGCGCACCGGGGTCGCAGAGGGCGGCCACCCGCTCGCGGGCGGTCATCTTGCCCTGGGCGCGCTGCTTGTCCTGGGCCTTGGCGCCGCCGCCGAGGCGGATCCTCTCCTCTTCCTGCCGCAGCCGCTCCATCTCCCGCCGCCAGTGATCCGCCTGGCGCTCGAACGCCTCGCCGCGGCTGGTCTTGCTCTCCAGTATCGCCATCGATTCCTCCTCGCGGGCGGGATTATACGGGGGGGCTCCTGATCCTGTAACGAGTGGCAGGCTGACCACGCCTACTGTCGCGCAGGACCCGTGTAGGGAGGAGCCCGCTCCTCCCGCGCCCCAAACTCGATTCGAGAGGAGATCTTCGATGCGACCGTTCCTCGTCCTCGGTGTGCTGCTCCTGTGTCTGACCGTCGCCGCGCCGGCCCTCGCCGTGACTGGCACCGCCGATCATGTGCCCGCCGCCACGCTGCTGGTCCCGTTCTTCGAGACCGGGATCAACGTCACCACCCATCCGCACGACACGCTCATGGTGGTGACGAACTGGCTCTTCGCCGACGTCACCTTCCACTACCACGTGTGGGACGTCGACGGGAACGCGACCGGCCTCAGCGGCAACATCCTCCTGGATGACCTCGACACCTGGAGCGCGGCGATGCGCGACCTCCTCAACGCCTCGTCGCCGGCCGTCCGCGCCCAGCTCACGCGGGGCGCCTTCTACCGCGGCTTCGTCACCATCGACGTGGTCACCGCGGCGACGGCCCTGAACCCCCGCCAGGCCGGGTATCCGTTCGGCACCACCAACGCGCTGGAGGGCTTCACCTACTACACCCGGCTGTCGCAGGGCTCGGCGAACGGTCTGGCGATGGTGCCGCTGGAGCATGTCCCCGCGACGACCGACTCGTTCATGAGGGGCTTCTACAGCGCCGGCGACAACCGGGAGGAGATCGACTCGACCGGCCGCTTCTGTGCCAACCAGCTCGCCAGCAACCCGAACGGCACCACGGGCTGCAACACCGCCGGGGACGACAGCGACATCGACCGCTTCCACCTGCGGATCTTCCGTTCGGCGCCGCTGACCGGCAACAGCCGCGCGGTGATCTTCACCTGGCGGCCGGGCCTGGTCGGCGGACCGTCGATTTTCTGTGACACGCAGCCCTGCGAATCCGCGTACGTCTTCCGGCAGTACGACGAGGCCGGCACCGCCGTGCAGAGCTCCACGATCCGTCTCAACCACGTGGTGAACGTCATCGAGAATTCGCAGCTCGTGGGCACGCAGGCGGGGTGGCTCTCGATCTTCGACGTGCCGAACAACCAGGTCGATACTCACGTCTACGCGTTCTCGTTCAACTCCGCCGCGCCGGCGGGGAACCCGAACCTGACCTGGGACGCCATCTTCGAAGGCTACATCGTCCCCTGAGAGGAAGCCGGGCCGGGGGGAGGGCCTTACCCGTCCACCCCCACCACGCCGCTCGACACCACCTGCAGCTTCCAACCCTCGGCCCGGGTGCCGTCCAGGTCGACGTGGCCGGCGAGGAAGAAGAGGCGCTGGGTGTCCGGGCGCTGCGGCGTGGTGCAGAAGCGGTCCTGGAGATAGAAGGGCGGGATCGACTGGTAGTAGAGCGTCACCCGCACGCCCGCCGGCTTCCGGCCGCGCAGGGCGTTGAGGGGGACCGCGTAGGTCAGGGCGTCGCCGCCCCCTCCCAGGCCGCCCCTGGACTTCGGCTCGTACCAGGGGTCCCGCACGTGGCCGCCGCGGCCGTCCGGCAGGTCGGGCAGCACCCTTTCCACCAGATCTTCGGCCGGGAGCTTCGGGCTCCCCAGCCCCTCCCGGAGCGCCAGCTCGAGCGACGGCTCCCAGCCGCGGGGCAGCAGGCGGTTGTCCTTCACCTCGTCGGCCAGGGAGAGGAAGCTGGTGGTGAACCGGCCGCGGGGGTCGCGCACCAGCTCCTGATAGATCTGTGCCTGGTCCTGGCGGGTGATGACCTCGTAGTGGGGCTGGAAGTGATCCCTCTGCTCGGCGACGGTCATGGGCCGGCAGTCGCTCTTCCAGAAGTGCTCGCCGGGGAGCGGCTTGCCCGCCTCGTCCACCAGCACGCCGGTGGACGTGCTGCGGCCCGAGACCCAGAGCGGCTTGCCAGAGCCGTCCAGCACCTCGAAGGTGAGGAAGGCGCGACGGAATCCCACCCCGGACGGCAGCTTGTGGCCGGCCAGGTTCTCCACCCGGACCTCGGCCACGAGGTCGCTGGCGGTGCGCCGCACCCCGGTCACCGAGACCTTCGCCGTGGCCGTGTCGGCCTGCTGGATCATGGAGTCGTAGGTGGTCTGGAGCGGCGCCACGCCGCGGCCCCCCAGCATCGGGTCCTGGATGCGGATGCCCAGGATGTCCGGGAACTGCTGGGCGAAGAGGTTGAAGAAGACGTTCAGCCCCACCAGGGTGTGCCGGCCGAACGGGGAGCGGGGCTTGAGGTCGATCTCCGACTCCGGCCGCCGGTTCTCCGTCTGCGGCATGTTGGAAGCCTCCTGGATGGAGGCGATCTTGAAGGACAGCGGGCCGGTCACGCCGGGGTAGCTCGACGCCATGTGGCAGTCCTGGCACGAGCGCGGAGTGGCGCCGTCGTCGCGGAAATCGCTGAACACCCACTCCGGATAGGTGGCCTGCTCGATGATGATCTCCGGCTTGCTCTCCCCCGGCCGCACCCAGGGCTGGTCGCCGTCGAACACCGGCAGCACTACGCTGTGGCAGCTCCCGCAGACCTTGGACGAGCGGATCAGCGGATAGGCCATCGGCTTCGCCCCCAGCGTGTGCTCCATGGGCACCTGCTGCGGCCCTTCGAAGGGGCCATGGATCTCCTCCGGCGCGCCGACCCGGAAGTCGCCGGTGAAGGTGTGGCCGATGGGGGTCGTCTGGTCCACCCGAATGTGATGGCAGGTGGTGCACGAGACGCCGTCCCGCGCCAGGGCGCCGTAGCGCGCCTCCTGCTGCTGCTCCGGCGTCGCCGCGCCATAGGGGACGGTGTTCAGCGCGGCGCGGGAGAAGAGCTTCCGCGGCACGATGGGCTGCGAGCTCTCGTCCAAGCCCAGGAGGTCGGTGTTGTCGCAGACCTCGTTGGCCCGCGCCGGATCGCCCGGGAACTGGTCGAGGCAGTTCTGGCGCTGCCCCATGACGCCATGGCAGTGGAGACAGAGATCCTGCACCAGCTTGCCGAGCTTCGGGTGGAGCGTCTCCTCGGACTCGAGCTGGGAGAAGAAGATGGGGTCGCGCCCGGCGAGGCCCATGGGGGAGCCCCGCCACTCGCCGTAGGGGGCGAGGTTGAGCAGCTTCTGGTAGGCCGGCTGGCCGGCCTGCTGGAGCGTCATGTCGAAGTGCATGCCGGTGGAGCCGGCGGCGTGGCAGCCCAGGCACTGGTCCGAGGTGAGGAAGAGCGCGGGCTTGTCAGCCGGCGGGGGGACGCTGTCGTAGACCTCGGGCGGCATGTAGAGGCGGGTGATCTGCCGGCCGTCGGGGGGCTGGATGGACCGGGCGCCGAAGGTGGCGAGGAAGGCGGGCGAGTAGCTGGCCCGCGGCTGACTCACCCGCTGCACCTCGGGATTCGGCCAGGGCACCTGGTTCCACGGCGTCTCGCCCGCCTCCGCGTCCATGTCGCGGACGGGGTCGAAGCGCTCGTGGGACGACAGGGTCTCCACTGGCGTCGCCGCTGGCCGGGGCGCCGCGCCAACGATGGGCGGCTGGTCCTGGGCGTAGTACTTGAGGAAGGTGTCGGGGTCGCCCAGGACGTTGTTCAGGCTGGAAAAGGTGAATTCGTCCTGCGCCGAGGCGTGGCAGTTGACGCAGTAGTAGCCGAAGCCCATCCAGGGGTAGGGGAGGTTCACCGGCGGCGGCCAGTCGAGCTGCGACGCCTTGGTCGCCTGCGGGTCCCAGGAGCCCCAGAACCAGCCGTCCCGGGAGCCCCGGCGGTCGCGCACCATGAGGGCGACCATGTTCGGCGGGCCGTCGGGGATGGACGGGTCCTCCAGCCGGGCGGCGGTCATGTTGCCGTACATCAGCTTGAGGATCATGGAGCCGTCGGCGATGGGGCGCACGGGAGCCCGGTCATCCAGCCGACAGTCCGGGCAGGTCGTCCGGCATTGATCGACGAAGCGGCGCTCCTCGCGGGCGTCGCGCTCGCACATCCAGCGATAGACGTCGGGCGAGTAGTAGATGGCGACCGTGTTGTGGGTGCCCCAGGTGGTGGGGCTCCAGGCCGGCGCGTGGGGATCGCCCCCGAGGGCGGCGATGGTGGGGCCGGTGGGCCGCACCTGCTTGTCGTGCTTCCAGCCGAGCTCAAGGTAGCAGCGGGCGGCGAGGAAACGGCCGAGGAGCCGCTCATAGGCGGACTTGTCGGCGGGGAACCGGCTGGGCAGGGGGAGAGGGGCCGAGCAGAGCGCCGCCGGGTCCGCGTCCGTGCCGACCTCCGATTCAGCGGCCGGCGCTCCCACGGCCATCGTCACCGCTCCCGCCAGCAGCGGCACCACCAGCAACCAGAGAGCCCGCCGGGTTCCCATCGCCAACCTCCTCCTGCTCGATTTTTGGTGGCCCGCAGGATAGCACGGCGCCCCCGGCCCGGTCCTTGCACTCCCAGTTAGCCGGGTGCCCGCGGGAGTGCCGCCGGCACCCACGTCAACGACGAGAAAGGAGATCACCATGGAAGACGTGTTCGAGGGTCGCTGGAAGCAGCTCAAGGGGGACGCCAAGCGTGCCTGGGGCAAGCTGACCGACGACGACTGGGACCGTGCCGAGGGTAACCGGGACAAGCTCGTCGGCTCCCTGCAGGAGCGTTACGGGTGGGAGAAGGTGCATGCCGAATCCGAATTCGACCGCTTCCTCGAGTCGATCCGCACGCCGGCCGGCGCCGGTGCCGGCACCGACCGTACCGGCGACCGTTACTAGATAGCCTGGCGCTCCGGCGCCGTTGCCGAAGGGCGGCCCACGGGCCGCCCTTTTGCCGTTCGATGTAGCATCTCCCGCATGAAGATCCGCCTGCTCGCCTTCGCCACCGCCGCCGACGCCCTGGGGACGGACGAGACCGAGATGGAGCTGCCCGACGGCAGCCGGGTGTCCGACCTGCGGGCCCGGCTCGACCGGGAGCACCCCTCCCTCTCCCCTCTCTGGCCACGCCTGGCGGTGGCCGTCGACGGCCGGGTGGTCCCCCCGGAC
>DASPJI010000433.1:0-9853 GCA_035628695.1 Thermoanaerobaculia bacterium
AACTCCTGGAGTTCGCCTCGGACTGCGAGCCGCAGAACAGCCTCTACCGGGCGGAGATGGCCTGGTGCCGCTTCCTCCAGTCGCCCTCCCTCCCCAACCAGCCGGTCCGGGAGCTGGAGGAGACCCTCAAGCGCGACCCGCGTTGCGGCCTGGCCGCCTACTACCTGGGCGAGGTGCTGCGGCAGAGCGGCCGCTTCGCCGAGGCCGAGGAGCCCCTGCAGCGCGCCATCAAGCTCATGAGCCCCGACCGGCGGCCGATCGAGGCGTTGAAGGCTCTGTCGGCCGAGAAAAAACGTTAGGAGAAGAACTCGCGGCGGAGCTGCTCCGCGGCGTCTTCC
Source organism: Thermoanaerobaculia bacterium (assembly GCA_035628695.1). Lineage (GTDB taxonomy): Bacteria > Acidobacteriota > Thermoanaerobaculia > Multivoradales > UBA5704 > DASPJI01. Next base: position 339 of record DASPJI010000433.1, read on the forward strand.
ATGCTGAGGCGGGTGCGGGCGACCAGGGCGGGGTGGCGCTGCACCAGGGCCAGGAAGTAGCCGTCGGGCAGTGGCATGGCGTAGATGTGGATGTCGCGCTTCTCGATGTGGATCAGGCGCGGCGCTCCCAGGTCGTTGCTCGCGAGGAGCTTCTCCATCTGCCGCAGGTAGATGCCGAGATAGGCCCCCACCACCCGCATCTGATAGGGGGTGAACTCGGAGCAGGCGAGGTCGACGGTCTCTCCGGTGCCGTCCATGAACAGGGCGCCCAAGGCCTGATCGTTGTCGGCGAGGAGGTTGGCGAGGACGTACTCGAAAGCCATTCAGATGCCCGGCCCGCTTGTTCTCATCAACGCTGTGCCGCCGCCTTCACCTCGACCTGCGTCGCCTCCCGCGACTGGCGCGCGGCGCCGGCGCGGATCTCCCCGGCCTCGAAGGCGCGCAGGAAGGCGGTCACGATCTTGGCGTCGAAGCGGCTCCCGGTGAGGCGGGTGATGGTCTCGACGGCGAACTGCAGGCTGTAGGCCTGCTGGTAGGGACGGTTGGTGGTGATGGCGTCGAACGTGTCGGCCACCGCCACGATGCGGGCGAAGAGGGGGATCTGCTCGCCCTTCAAGCCGTCCGGATAGCCCCGGCCGTTCCAGGCCTCGTGATGCCAGCGGATGGCCGGGATCATCTCCTTGAGCTGCTCGATCGGCATCATGATGTCGGCGCCCATGGTGGCGTGCGCCTTCATCTGCTCGAACTCCTCGGGGGTGAGGACCCCCTCCTTGCGCAGGATGCGGTCCTCGACGCCGATCTTGCCCACGTCGTGGAGCAGCGCGCCGATCCACACCTTGTGCTGGACCTCCTCGGGCAGGCCGAGATAGCGGGAGATGGTGCGGCTCACGGCCGCCACCCGCTCGGAGTGGCCGCGGGTGTAAGGGTCCTTAGCGTCGATCGCCGCGACGAAGGCGCGCAACGACCCGATGAACAGGTCGCGGTTCGCCTGGGCCGCCTGACGGAGCTGCTGCACGTACGTCTCCACGTGACCGCTCATGCGGTTGAAATCATCGGCGAGGTCGGCCAGCTCGAAGGCGAGCCCCTCCATCTCCACCCGGCCGCCGAAGTTGCCGGCTGCGATGTCGTGGCTCTTCTCGGCCAGGCGCTGGATCGGCAGGCTCACCCACCGCGACGCCATGAAGGCGAAGAAGAGCGCCAGCGCGACCAGAAGCAGGGATGAGAGCACGGTGTTGAAGATCATCCGGTCGACGGCGACGAAGGTCTCGTCCAGCGGCTTCTGCACCACCATGATCCAGCCGCTCTCTTCCATCGCGCTGACCTGGGCGAAGACGTCCTGGCGCCCCTTGGCGGAGTCGACCTCGTACTCCGTCGTCATCGCCATGGGACGGCGCAGGAACGACCGGATCACCGGCAGGCTCATGAACGACTTCTCCATCACCGGGTCGCCGCCGTTCGACCACAGGAGCTTGCCCTGGCCGTCCAGCAGGAAGATGGTGACGCCGCCCCGCGCCTCCTGCTCGAGCCTCTCCAGGGGCTCGAACTTCACCAGCGTCTCGACCACCACCCTGGAGCCGCCCTGCGCCACCGGCACCGCGACGGCCGCCAACGGCTCACCGCCGGAGCCGTCCTTGACGAAGCCGTAGACCGCCTCCTTGCCGTTCCGGGCCGTGCCGAACACCGCCTTGAGGGTGTCGACCGCGGGCTTGCTGATGTTGCGCGGGGCGATGACAGGGCCGATGGTGGTCGCGGGATCCACCACTCCCAGCGCCGCGAAGTCCGGGTTCTCCCGGAGGAAGCCCTGCAGATAGCCGCTGACCCACCCCTCGTTCAGGCGGTCGGCCGCCGTCTGCGGCGCCTCGGGCGGGCCCGGCGGCGACAGCACGCCGCCGCCGATCTGCCGGAGCTGCCGGCGGACGTTGACCAGGTAGGAGTTGACCTCCCGCGACAGCGAGCCGGCCTTGCGGACCAGGTAGTCCTGCTCGGCGTTGCGCAGCACCTCCTGGTTCTGGAGGATCAGCAGGATGCTGCTGATGGCAAGCGGGATGATGCCCGACAGCAGCAGTGCGATCAGGAGGACGTGCCGAAGCTTCAATCGGCTGAATCGCTGGATGCTCTTCATGCGGGGCCGGCTGCTTGAGCGCTCGATCCTCGAAGGTTACTCACAGATTTCTATGAGTATACCGCATTCGGGGTCACGTTCCGAGCGGGGCTTTCAGAAACTGCCGGATCTCCTCCTCCACCTCCGGCCCGCCGATCCCCTCGACCATCCTGCCCTCCCCCAGCGCTACGGGGAGCACCCAGGTCAGGCCCGCCTCGCGCGCCTTCTTGTCCCGCGCCATCAGCGCCATCAGCTCGCGCGGATCGAGATCGCGCGGCAGCGGCGGCAGGCCGAAGCGCCCGAGGAGGGTGCGGAGCCGCTCGGCCACGGCGGGATCGAGGCCGCGCCGCAGGGCCAGCCGCAGGGCGAAGAGGAGGCCGAAGCCCACCGCCTCTCCGTGGCGCAGCCCGGCGTAGCCGCAGGCCGTCTCCAGGGCGTGCCCCAGGGTGTGGCCGAAGTTGAGGAGGCGCCGGTCCCCCTGCTCGTCGGGGTCCCGCTCGACGACGCCGATCTTGGCCGCCGCGGCGGCGGCCACCACCGGACCCAGCCGCTCCCGGTCGCCGGCGAGCAGCCGGCCCAGGCCGGACTCCACCCGGTCGAGGAGGTCGGGATCGAGGAGCGCCGCCATCTTGACCACCTCCACCAGCCCGGAGCGCAGCTCCTCCCGGGGAAGGGTCGACAGGACGGAGGTGTCGCAGACCACCATCGCCGGGTGGTGGAACAGCCCGACGGTGTTCTTGCCGCCCGGCAGGTCGACGCCGGTCTTGCCGCCGATGGCGGCGTCCACCTGGGCGAGAAGGGTGGTGGGCACCTGGATGAAGGGGATACCGCGCAGGAAGCAGCCGGCGACGAAGCCGGAGAGGTCGCCGACGCTGCCGCCGCCGAAGGCGACGAGCCGGCTGTCGCGCTTGCCGCCGGCGGCGAGCATCTCGTTCCACAGCCGGCCGGCCGACTCCACGGTCTTGGCCGCCTCCCCCTCCTCCACCTCCAGCACCACCCAGCGGGCGGCGGCCTGCCGGAAGGGCGCGAGCCGCTCACCATGCAGACCGAGCACCCGCGGCGTGGAGATCAGGAAGACGGTACGGCCGGCGAGCCACTCCTCGAGAAGAGGACGCGCCGCGGCGAGGGCGTCCTCCCCCACCAGGACGGGGGTGGAGCCGGTGGGGTGGCGGAGGGCGAGCCGGTGGAGCGGCAAGGCCTTGCCTCAGCCCTCCTCGCGATCCTCGCCGCGCCGCTCCGCACCCCGCAACGCGATCCCCAGCTCCCGGAGCTGCCGCTCGTCCACCTCGGACGGCGCGTCGGTCATCAGGTCGCTCGCGGAGGCGGTCTTGGGGAAGGCCATGACCTCACGGATGGAGCTGCCGCCGGAGAGGAGCATCACCATACGGTCCAGGCCCAGGGCGATGCCGCCGTGCGGCGGCGCGCCGTAGCGCAGGGCGTCCAGGAAGAAGCCGAAGCGGGCCTTCGCCTCCTCCGGATCGATGCCCAGCACCTGGAAGACCCGGCTCTGCACCGCCTGGTCGTGGATACGGATGGAGCCGCCGCCCAGCTCGATGCCGTTCAGCACCACGTCGTAGGCGCGGGAGCGGACCGCGCCGGGATCGCTCTCCAGGATCTCCATATCCCGCGGGTCCGGGCTGGTGAACGGGTGATGCGTGGAGAACCAGCGCCCGTCCTCCTCGTTCCACTCCACCAGGGGGAACTCGGTGACCCAGAGGAAGGCGTGGCTCCCCGGGGGGATCAGCTTGTAGTGGCGCGCCAGCTCCAGACGCAGGGTGCCGAGGGCCGGCGCCGCCACCGCGGCCGGCGCGGCGACGATCAGGGCCAGCCCCCCCTCTTCGAGGCCGAGCGCCTGGGCGGCCCCTTCGAGCTCCTCCGGGGTCAGGGCGTTCTTGACCTGGAAGACGGTCTCCCCCCCCTTGCGGCGCAGGGTGAGCACGCCGGCCGCGCCGCTGCGGCGGGCGATCTCGGCCCAGCCATCGACGTCCTTGCGGCTCGCCTCGGAAGCTCCCGGCACGGTGAAGCCGCGGATGACGCCCCCCTTCTCCACCGTCTCCTTGAAGCCGCGGAAGCCGCTCTCCCCCAGCCGCGCCGTGAGGTCGGCGATCTCCAGGCCGAAGCGCAGGTCCGGCCGGTCGCTGCCGTAGCGGGCGATGGCTTCGGCATAGGTCATCCGGGGGAACGGCACCGGCGGCTCGATGCCGCCGAGGGGGAAGATGCGGGTGAACAGCCCCTCGATCAGCTCGATGACGTCCTCCTCCGTCGGGAAGGACATCTCCACGTCCACCTGGGTGAACTCGGGCTGCCGGTCGGCCCGCAGGTCCTCGTCGCGGAAGCAGCGGGCAATCTGGACGTAGCGTTCGAGGCCGCCGACCATCAGGAGCTGCTTGAAGAGCTGCGGCGACTGCGGCAGCGCGTAGAAGCTGCCGCGGTGGACCCGCGACGGCACCAGGTAGTCGCGCGCCCCCTCGGGCGTCGAGCGGGTGAGGATCGGCGTCTCCACGTCGACGAAGCCGTGCTCGTGGAAGTAGTTGCGGACCTCGAGCGTCACCCGGTCGCGCAGCAGCAGGTTGCGCTGCAGCTCGGGGCGGCGCAGGTCGAGGTAGCGGTAGCGGAGACGCAGGTCCTCGGAGACCTCGGCCTTGCTGTCGAGCGGGAACGGCGGCGGCTCGGAGCGGGAGAGGACGGCGGCGCGGTGGGCCACCACCTCGACCTCGCCCGTGGCCAGGTCGCGGTTGACCGTCTCCGGGGAGCGGGCCACCACCTCCCCTTCCACCTCGACCACCCACTCGGGGCGCACCGGGTCCAGGGCCCGGGCCGTGTCCGGATGGTCCTCGGGATAGACCACGACCTGGACGATGCCGCTCCGGTCCCGGAGGTCGAGAAAGAGGAGGCCGCCCAAGTCGCGGCGGCGATGCACCCAAGCCTGGAGCCTGACCGTGCCGCCGATGTCCTCTTTCCGGATAGTGCCCGCGCCTCGCCGCTTCATACCGTTTCCTTTCCTTTCGACAATGCCACTCACCTCGCCTATCCCTGTCCGGTCCCGAAGACCGTGAGGTACTCGTCCTTCAAGGCGATATAGCGGTCGGCGTTCTCGCCGATCCGGCGGATCTCCTCGTCGGTCAGCGGGCGCGCGACCTTGGCGGGGACGCCCAGCACCAGATGCCCCGCCGGCACCCGCATGCGGGGGGGCACCACGGCTCCGGCCCCTACCTGGGCGCCGCGCTCGACGACCGCGCCGTCCAGCACCTGGGCGCCGATGCCGATCAGCGCGCCGTCCTCGATGGTGCAGCCGTGGACCACCGCCTGGTGCCCCACCACCACCCGCTCGCCGATGACCAGCGGATGGGTGCCGTGGTTGACGTGGAGCACCGAGCCGTCCTGGATGTTGGTGCCGGCGCCGACCCGGATGTAGTTGACGTCGCCGCGTGCCACCGTGTGAAACCAGAACGACACGTCGTCGCCCAGCTCCACGTCGCCGACCACATGGGCGCCGGGCGCCAGGAAGACACGGCTCCCCAGCTTGGGAAGACGGCCCTGATAGGGGTGGATCGGCATACGCACCTCGTACGGGAGATCTCTATCTATATAGATGGAGCCCCGGCCCGGAGGCCGGCAGGGGGGAGAGCATGGCACAAAGGGCAGGGGGCTTCCAAGCGAGGAGAAGGACCCGGGACCGCTCCGCCAGCCTCCCCTTCGGCATAAACTCCGCCGGTGCTCCGGCCCGGCGTCCCCTCCCCCTCCCTGACCATCGACGTGGTCATCCCGGCCCTCAACGAGGAGGCGTCGCTCCCCCTCGTCCTGGCCGACCTGCCGCGTTCCATGGTCCGCCGGGTGGTGGTGGGCGACAACGGCTCGGTGGACGGCACGGCGCGGGTGGCGCGGGAGGGCGGGGCCGAGGTGGTGGAGGCGCCGCGGCGGGGGTATGGCAGCGCCTGCCTCGCCGCCCTCGATCACCTGCGGCGCATCGGCCCCCCGGACGTGGTGGTCTTCGTCGACGCCGACTACTCGGACCACCCCGAAGAGCTGCCGCACCTGGTGGCGCCGATCCTCTCCGGCGAGGCCGACGTGGTCATCGGCTCGAGGGTGCTGGGCGAGCGCGAGCCGGGGGCCCTCCTCCCCCAGGCGCGGGCCGGCAACCTGGTGGCCTGCCTGCTGATCCGGATCCTCTACGGGCACCGCTACACCGACCTGGGCCCGTTCCGTGCCGCCCGCTGGGACGCCCTGGAGCGCGTCGGCATGTCCGACCCGAACTTCGGCTGGACGGCCGAGCTCCAGGTCAAGGCCCTGCGGCATGGGCTACGGGTGACGGAGGTCCCCGTCTCCTACCGCCGCCGCGTGGGCGTCTCGAAAATCACCGGCACCGTCACCGGCACCCTCCGGGCCGGCTACAAGATCCTCTGGACAGTGCTCCGTTACAGCCGAGGGAGATGAGAGAGATGTCCGAAGCGACCCGCCACGTGACCGACGTCGAGGTGCGCTACGCCGAGACCGACCAGATGGGCGTCGTCCACCACGCCAACTACATCGTCTGGTTCGAGTTGGCGCGCACCGGCCTGTGCGCCCTGTCGGGCCATCACTACGCCGACATCGAGAAGATGGGCTATCTCCTGATGGTGACCGGCGTCGAGGTGCGCTACCGGCGCCCCGCCCGCTACGGCGACGTGGTCCAGGTGGTCTGCTGGAACGAGCGCCTGGGCAGCCGCGGCCTCCGCTTCGCCTACGAGGTCCGCAAGGGGGGCGAGGTCCTGGTCACCGGCGCCACCGATCACGTCTGGGTCGAATCCGCCACCGGCCGCCCCTGCCGCGCCCCCGAGGTCGTCCAGGAGAGATTCCGTGAGCTGGCCGGAATGACGTCTTAGCGCTCCCCTGGAGTTGCCATTTCGCCGAAATACTGAATCCCGCCTCCTACTTGCAGGCCCCGCCGGAAAGCCCTATGATGCTGTAACAAAGCTCGTAACACTTGGTTTTGTCTCTCCGAGACTGGAGAAGGCTCCTCTCGGTCTGGAGACTTGTTTTTTCTACCGATGGAGTAAAAACATGATCCGGGTCGTAGTGGCCGATGATCAAGCGATCGTCCGGGAGGGGGTCGCTGCTCTGCTCCGGCTACAGGCCGACATGGACGTGGTCGGGGAGGCGGGCAGTGTCGGCGAAACCATCGACTTGACGCTACGGCACCGTCCCGATGTCGTGGTGATCGACATCTCGATGCCGGTCGGCGGCGGCCTGCGGGCCGTCACGCAGCTCCGCGAAGCCGGAGTGCAGAGCCGGTTCCTGACGCTCACGATGCATCAGGAGCCGGCCATCGTCCGTTCGGCGATCACCGCCGGCGTCACGGGATACGTCCTCAAGAGCGACGGCATCACCGAGCTCGGCGCCGCCATCCGTGCCGTCCACCAAGGGCGCTCGTACATCAACGTCCCTCTGGCGCCCGGCGGCCTCGAGTCCATGCTGGGCAGCTCGGCACGCCCGGTCAACGGCCGGGGCGCCGCCCTGAGCCGGCGCGAGGAGGAGGTGCTGAAGCTGCTGGCCGCCGGCCACACCTACCGCGCCATCGCCGCGTCGCTCCACGTCAGCGAGAAGTCAGTGGAGACCTACCGCGCACGCCTCTGGGAGAAGCTCCACCTCCAGAGCCGGGTCGACCTGATCCGCTACGCCATGCTCCATGGGCTGCTCGACGAGGCGTCCTGATCCGCCTCAGGCCTGAAAGACGGCCGCCATGTCCTTGAGCCTCTCGGCCTCGACCGCCAAGTCGCGCGCCGCGGTGGACATCTGCTCGGTCGCGCCCAGATAGTGCTGGGCCACCTGGGCGATCTGCTCCATCGCCTTGACCACCTGATCGCCGCCGCGCATCTGCTCCTCGGTGGCGGCGGCCACCTGATGCGTCATCTGGTTCATCGCCTCGACCGAGCCGGTGATCTTGCGGGCCTCCTCGGCCTGCTCCCGCGCCGTCTCCGCCAGATTCCGGGTCACCTCGTGCATGGTGGTGGCGGTCGCCAGGATCTGCGCCGCCCCCTCCGACTGATCACGGGTGGCAGTGTGGACGTCGCGGACGAGCTCGGTGGTCCGGCCCACCGCCGCCACGATCTGCTGGACGATGGTCCGGGAGACAGCCACCGCCTCCTGTGTATCGCGCTGGGCGGTGTCCACGAAGGTGGTGATCTCACGGGTCGACTGCATGGAGCGCTCGGCGAGCCGCTTGACCTCCTCGGCGACGACGGCGAAGCCGCGGCCGGCCTCGCCCGCGCGGGCGGCCTCGATGGCGGCGTTGAGCGCCAGGAGATTGGTCTGATCGGCGAACTCCTCAATGGTGCGGACGATCTTGCCGATGTCCTTGGCCGACGAGCCGATGGACTGGACGATGGACACCAGCCTCTCGCCGCCGGCGGTGACCGCCTGTGACGTCTCCTGCGAAACCTCCTCCATCACCGCCACTCGTCCGGCCACCGCCCGCGTCGTCGCCGCCATCTGCTCGATGACCGCGGACGTCTGGCTGACGTCCCCGAGCAGGCGCTCCGAGCCCTCCGCCACCTCCTCGATGGCGCCGTTCATCAACAGGATCGATTCCGAGGTGGCGACCGCGTTGGCCGCCAGCGCCTGGGTCGAACGGTTGACGCTGTCGAGCTGCGTCGCCATCTCCACCATGGTGGCCGAGGTCTCCTCGGTGGAGGTCGACTGGACCTCGGCGCCATGCTTGATCTGCAGCGCCGAGGCCGACAGCTCGTCGGCGGTGGTCGCGAGCTGCCCCGCCGAAGCCTTGACGTCTCCGATCACCTGGCGCAGCCGCAGGGTCATGCGTTGCAGCGCGTTGCCGAAGAGGTCGGCTTCGGAGCGGGGCGTGACGCTGCGCCGCAGCTCGCCGCCGGCGATGCCGTCGGCGACCAGAGCCATCTCCCGCAAATAGGTGACGACGCGTTGCATCGCCGAGGTGAGCTCGCCGATCTCGTCCTGCGAGCGCGGTGCGATGTCGGCGGTGAAGTCGCCCTCCGCGAGACGCCGGGCGACGCCCACCGCCTCGCGCACCGGCAGCACGAGGGAGCGCGCGGTATAAAGGGAGATGCCGGCGAGGGTCAGGAGACAGACGAGGGTGACGAGGATGATCGCCCACACCGCGAAGCGCTGATTCGACTGCTCTTCGCCGAAGGCGGCCCGCATCCCCAGGCGGCTGCTCTCGGTCAAGCCGGCGATCCCCCGCTGGAGCTCGTTGTAGCGGTTCGTCATCTCGCGCAGGGAGGCGACCATGTCGAGCCCCGCGTCGCCACGGATCATACGGGCGGAGGTGCCGCGCGCCATGGTGTAGTAGCTCGCGAACCGCTGCCGCAGTTCATCCACCGAGTCCCGCTGCAAGGTCGGGTTCCCCTCGGCCGCCCGCAGGCCGGCCAGCAACCGGTCCCGGTGCTGATCGGCCTCCAGG
>DASPJI010000434.1:0-2283 GCA_035628695.1 Thermoanaerobaculia bacterium
GCCGAATCGGGGACCTGTCCCACGGACTGCCAGAACTCCGACCTCTGCCCCCCGCAGACCAATGGCTGCCCCCCTGGCGGAACCGGCTGTACCTGTACGTGCCCGCCGACCTCCTTCATCGAGGGGAGCTGCAGCTGCTGATCGGCTGCCTCTCTGTCATCGCTGCCGGATTGAGGCCGCTGGCGGGCGCCTGCGCCGCCGGATAAACTGCGGGGATGTTCTGGCAGTATTTGTGGTTCGGGATCATGGTGCTGCTGGTCTTCGGCGGCCCGACGTTCGCCTTGGGGCATGGCCGCAAGCGCCTGAAAAAATGGCGGCAGGCCGCGGAGAGCAGCCGCCTGACCGTGGTGAAGGATTCCAACCTGCCGCTGGTCCGTCACCTCACGGCTCGCTCGGGACCGGTGGAGATGCGGCTCTCCGAACAGAAAGACGACGTCCGCGTGGTGGCGTCGATTATGGAGGGGCCGCCAGATCTTTTTGAGGTGACGATCCGCCGCGAGGTCCTCCCGCTGCCCGGCAGGCGCGAGATCAAGACCGGCGACGAGAAGTTCGACGACGCTTTCGTGATCAAGGGGCCGCAGCCGTTCGTCCGCGCGCTGCTCGACGCGTCGACGCGCCGCATGCTGATGGAGGCGAAGATCGAGGGCTGGGTCGAGCTGGTGGACGGGGAGCTGCGGCTCGATTTTCGGGAGGCCAAGCTCGCCCATGTCCTGGGCCTCTTCCGGGACCTCGGCAGCCGCTTCGCGGACCAGCAGGAGCTGCCGCGGCGCCTGCTGGAGAACGTCCGCCACGACCCCGAGGCCGGCGTGCGGCTCCAGAACCTGCTCGTGCTGATCCGTGAGTACCCCGGGGATCCGAGCACCGTCCGGGCGCTCCACGTCGGCACGAAGGATTCCAACCCGGAGGTCCGGCTGCGGGCGGCTCAGGCGCTCGGAGCCGAAGGACGCGACGTCCTCCAGGAACTGGCCAAGGGGCTGAAGGAGGATGCGGTGAGCGCCCAGGCGGTGACGGCCCTCGGGCTGGCGCTGCCCCTGGAGCGCCTCCAGTCGATCCTCGGCGGCGCGCGGCAAAAGCGCATGACCGAGACCGCCCGCGCCTGCCTGGAAGCGCTCGCGATCCTCGGCGGCGCGGCTGTCGGGACGCTGGTGAAGGTGCTCGACGACGACAGCTCCGAGCTCGCCGCGACCGCGGCCCGTGGGCTCGGCAAGATCGGCGACCCTGCCGCCGAGCCGCCGCTCCTCGCGGCTCTGGAGCGCGACAACCCGGACCTGCAGGAAGCCGCGGCCGAGGCCCTGGGCCGCGTCGGCTCGGCCGCCGCCGTGCTGCCGCTCCAGGAAGCGGCCGACCGTTCCAGCGCACTCCACGATGCCGCGCTCCAAGCCATCGCCGGGATCCAGGAGCGGCTCCAGGGCGCCTCGCCCGGCCAACTGTCGCTGGCGGCGACCGACGCCGGTCAACTCTCCCTGGCCGACGACGCCGGCCAGCTCTCGCTCGCCCCCCATCCAACCGAACAGCTCCCGCTCCCGACTCCGCCACCACCGCAGAGAACCCGCTGACCCACTACCTCACAGCCCGAGGGGGCGGTGGTGCCTCCCCCCCTGGGTGGTGGGCGGTAGGGAGCGGGGGAGGTGAAGGAGGGGGGGTTTTCTTTTTCTCTCGCCGTCTTGACTCCGCGGCGGCCGTCCCCATCGAAATGACGACCATCCTCGAGCGAATGACCGCTATACCCCGGGTAGGAGCGCCGTCCCCGGAGGGAGGACGGCCGTACCTCGGGTACGGCGGCCATACCTGGAGGGATGGCGGTCGTGCCCACGGGAAGCATGCCGTCCCCACCGGTAGGACCTCTTTCTCGCGGGTACGGCGACCATCCCTGGAGGGATGACGGCCGTCCCGGGTTGGGCAATCGTCGAGCGGCCCATTCCACCGGGGTTTTGGGAGGCGGAGACGTTCCTCCGCCTCCCACGACAGAGGCGCCGCGCTTCAGGGGTGCGGCCTTGGACCCGGCGGCACCCCTGTGCGATTCAGTTGTCAAAGAACTCGGCAGCGGTCTCCCGGCCCGGAGGCAAGGGAAGTCGCTGAGCGAGCAGAATTGTAGGCGAATCGAGACTGTTTGGCTAGATCGCCTTGACATTTCAGGCTGTCATGATGACAATAGAGGCGACGGAGGCGAATTGACGGCCTCCGTCAGGCGGTTCTTTGACAATTGATGGACCAAGTCTCGGGCACGACGAGGGCGGCGCCGTGCCCGGGGCCTGGGTTGTCTTACTCTTCTCCTATCGGCTG
>DASPJI010000435.1:0-4501 GCA_035628695.1 Thermoanaerobaculia bacterium
AGAACAGACCTGCACACACGCGCCATAGACTCCTCCCGGATAAGAGGCGCTGAACGGAAACGACAGCGGTTTGCCCTAGGTGTACGAGCGGGGGAAAACGTTTCACCCGCCCGTCCGGGCCAACCCGATGTTCGCTAGGTACGGCGCTGAAGTGCGCGAGAGGGGGTCAAGCGGGACAAGAACAGAAAAAATAGCTGAATCGCTATTCAGATAGCGTCGCCTGCCTCCGGAACACGGCCTGGAGGTCCAGCGCCGCATCGCCCCGCCGGACGGAGAAGCTGGCGGCGTCCCCCCAGCGCTTGGCGGCCAGGGCGCGGTGGAAGGACTCCTTATCCGTGAGAGGCGCGCCGTCCATGGCGAGGAGGAGGTCCCCCACCTGGAAGCCGGCGCGGGCCGCGGCCGAGCCCTCGGCGACGAAGATCACCTTGCGGCCCGCCTCCCCCTCGCCCGAAGCCATGGAGAGGCCGAGGCTCGGGTAGAGGGGAGCGGCCTGCGGCGGCAGCCCCCAGACGAAGTCGGCGTAGGAGGCCTGGACGGCGGCAACCGCGTGGCCGTCGCCGTCGCGCACCGGCACCGGGACGACGGTGGCGACCTTCCCCTGCAGTGCCGGGTCCTGGACCAGCGCCTGGCGCTGGATGCCCAGGCCGTAGGCCACGTGTCCGGTGCCGGCGAGGACGACCATGACCGCGTTCGGCCCGCCGTGCCGCCCGAGGGCCTTAAGGGCGTTGTGGGCCATGGCGGCGTCCCAGGTGGCCTGGGCGGCGAACATCCCGTCGAGCTGCTCCGGGCTCATGCCGCCGTGGAGCGGGTCGTCGTCCCCGAAGTAGGCGCGGAAGAGGGCGCGGTGCTCGTCGCTCGCCGTGTCCACCCGCCGCGGGACGTGCGCGGCCTCCTCGGGGGTCAGGCTGTCGAACCCCTTCTGCCGCACTGCGGTGACCACGGCGCGGGGGGCGTTGACGGCGAACATCGGCAGGCCGTGGTCGCGGGCATAGAGGAAGATGTCGCGGTAGTAGTCCCAGTGGTAGCCCCAGTTGCCGTACCAGCGGGAGAGCTCGACGAACCCCTGCTCGGTGAGGAGGCCGCGGGTCCACTGGTCGAGGAACGGCTGCTCGGGGTAGGGGTACATCTCGAGGCCGATGAGCACCTGCCGTCCCGCCTTGCGGAGCTCCTGGATCACCCGCAGCTGCGCCCGGTGGAAATCGACGTCGGTATGGCTCTCCCCCACCAGGACGAGCCGGGCGCCGGCCAGCCGCGCCGCCATCTGCGCCGGGGTGAGGAGGTCGCCCGTCCGGGTGTCGGTGACCGCGTCGAGCACCACCGGCGCCTCGCGCCCCTTGCGGGCGGGGTCGCCGACCGCGAGGCGGAGGGTCTTGTCCTGGGCGGCGGCGGGGGCGGCCCCGCAGAGGACGGCGAGGGCGAGGAGGGCGGACGCGGCGAGCCTGGTCTTCATGGCCGGCCTACGCTACCGCGATGCGGCAGCGGAGGCAACGGCCCGCAGCGCCTCCTCCAGGAAGGCGAGCTGCAGGCGCATCTGGTCGCGCAGGGGCATGCCGCGGACGCCCTGGCGCTCCGCCTCGGCGCGGACCTCCTCCGCGTCCCGCAGGGTGGCCATCCTTTCGAGCCAGGCGCGGAAGCGGGGATCGTCGGGCCGGCCGCTCTCCCCCTCTTCCAGAGGACGGAGGAAGAGGGGCATCTCGGAGACCAGGGTGAAGGGGTCGCCGCCCAGGGAGCGGACGTACTCCATGGAGCTGGGCCGGAAGCGCTCGGCCATGGCCGGATCCCCCTTCTCCAGGAAGTAGGCGCGCATCGCCACCGAGTCGGGGCGGGTGGTGAAGCCTTCGTCGATGCGGGAGAAACCCTTCTCGCCGCCGCGGTCCACGTCGAAGACCCGATACCCCAGGTCGCGCACCCGGCGGCGCAGGCTCTCCCGCAAGCCGGCGGTGCGGTCGGTCCAGGCCCGCTCGATGAGGAACCAGGGGCCGGTGGCGAAGGCCATGCCGTGGAAGCTGCCGTGGAGGGCGAACGGCGCCCCTTCAGATAAGAACGCGGCCACGGCGCGGTTCTCGGGCCGGGCGCCGGCGTCCTCTTCATCGCGCGGGAAGCCGAACTCCATGTCGTCCCCGGGCGGCTCCCGCATCACGTGCCGCAGGTAGAGCCCGAGGTCATAGACCCGGTCCGGAGCGCCCCGGCTGTCCACCGCGGGAAGGGGGTGGCCGCTCCAGGCGCTGTTGACCGCCTCACCGTCCGGATTGACGTGGGGGACGACGTACCAGGTGAAGGAGATGAGAAGGGGGTGGTCCGCCGGCAGGGCCGCGAGGAAGCCGGCGAGCCGGCGGAGCATCTCCGGCCCCACGGGCTCGTCGGAGTGGCAGCCACCGATGAGACTGACGTGGGGCCCGCCCGTTCCCAGGACGTGCCCCACGATGTCCCGACCCTGCCGTGACCGGCCGATCAGCCGCCCCGATGGAGGCGCGATGCCCGAGGCCAGGATCTCCTCGATCGGGAGCGAGAGGATTCCCATCCCTGTCTAGCAGTTGAGACAGGAGATGTAGTTCGTCTGGCCGCACATCGGGCAGTTGGTGTAGTCCCGCGTGCGCTCCTGGCAGGGCAGGAAGGTCGCGCCGCCGGTGACCGCCTCGAGGTTCATGCGGTTCAGGGTCTCCATATTGAGGTGCAGCTTCTTGACGCTCTTCTTCTTCATGGTCGATTCCTTTCCGGGGAGTCTCCTCCCCTCGAGGGTGGTTCCCATCTGCGGAGACCACCTAAATCTACCATGCGATTTTCGCCGGCCAATCCGGTAACAACCCACCCCCGTCCCCCGCCTGTGGTGTCTAACTGAGGGGAAACCCGGGGGCGGAGCGTTCATCCCGTAAACAGGAGGCCGGTGCGCTCCGTATACCTAGCAGGAGGGTGACGATGCAAATCTCAGCTTTCACCGATCGCCACACACCCGAGGAGCTCCTGGGACCGCTGAACGCCAACGAGCTCCGCCACGCGCCCGAGCGCCTCTTCCTGGCGGGCGACACCACCCTGCTGTGGAGCGCGCCGCAGGTGGCCGTCATCGGCTCGCGCAACCCGTCCGATCTCGGCCGCTGGCACGCGGCGCGCCTCGCCCGCTTCCTGACCGACGAAGGGATCACCATCGTCGGCGGCCTGTCGACCGGCATCGAGACGGCGGCCCACGAGACGGCTCTCCAGGGCCTGGGGCGCACCATCGCCGTGCTCGCCGCGCCGCTGGGGGTGCCGCCGTCGCCGCGCAACGCCGAGCTGCACCGGCAGATCCTGGAGCGGCACCTGGTGGTCTCGCAGTTCCCCGCCGGCCATCCGGTGACGCGCGAGGACCTGCGGCGCCGCAACTGCACCATGGCTCTCCTCTCGGACGCCCTGGTCCTCGTCGAGGCCGCCGATGGCAGCGCCTCGCTGGAGGTGGCCTGGGAGATGCTGCGCCTGCGCCGGCCGGTGTTCATCCCGCGCCCGGTGGCGGACGCCGGCTCGCTGGAGTGGCCCGAGGAGATGCTGGCTCAAGGCGCCAGCGTCCTCGACCGGCCCGCCGCCCTCCTCGCCGCCGCCGTCCGCGGCTCCGCCCGCCGCTTGAGCGCGACCACCCTCCGCCTCGCCTCCTGATCACCGGCCGAATGGCCCGCGGGCAGGGACTCTCCCCTGCCCGTCCTGGCCCTGCCCCCACGCTCTAGCTTTCCCTATAGAATCTCCCCTGGAGGTGTCCCGTGGCGGTCTCGGTCCGTAAGCGGCTTCTGACGATCGACGAGTACCACCAGATGGTGGAGAGCGGCATTCTCGCCGAAGGCGAGAGGGTCGAGCTGATCTACGGGGAGATCCTGGAGATGAACCCGATCGGCCACCGGCACGCCACCTGCCTGAGGCGCCTCATCCGCCTCTTCGGCCCCGGTGTCGTTTCCGACAGTGTCGCTCCCGACGTCCTTCTGGACGTACAGAACCCCCTCCGCCTCCCCAACGAGCAGTCCGAGCCCCAGCCCGATCTGATGCTGCTCCGCGGGCGGGACGACTGCTACGCCTCCAAGCCCCCTGCCGCCGAAGACGTGCTGCTCCTGGTCGAGATCGCCGACCACTCCCTGGCCTACGACCGGGACGTCAAGCTGCCGCTCTATGCCCAGGCAGGCATCCCCGAGGTCTGGCTCGTGGACCTGACCTCGGACACCATCCGGGTCCACCGCCGGCCCTCTCCCGAAGGCTACCTGGAGGCCCGCCAGGCGGGCCGTGGCGAGGCCATCGCCCCCCAAGCGCTCCCCCGTCTGCTGGTGAGAGTCGAGTTGGTCCTCGGCTGATCGATCCCTCAGCCGCCGCCTACGAAGCGCCTGAACAGGCGGTCCGCGACATCCTCCAGATAGCTCCGCTTCTCGACCTTCACCGGCGGCAGGCCTGCCGACCCGTTCGCCGCCCCCCAGAGCGCACCGGCCATGGCGCCGATCGTGTCCACGTCCCCTCCGCAGGCGATGACGAAGGCCGTCATCTCCTCGAAAGG
>DASPJI010000436.1:0-4049 GCA_035628695.1 Thermoanaerobaculia bacterium
CACCAGGTTCTTCTTCCACAGCTCCTGCACCCCCGTGAGCTCGTCCTGGATCAGCTTGATCTCGTCCGCCTTGGCCTGCGCCTGCAGGCTCAGCCCGTCGATCTGCTCCTCCAGCTGCGCGATCCGCTCCTTGAGCTGCGCCTGCTGGCCGGCGCGCGCCTCGCGCCGGGTGGCAAACAGCCGCTGCTCGCCCTCCAGAAGCCCGGCCACCTCCGCCTCGGCCATGCGGTCGAGCAGGCCGGCCGGGAACACCACCGCCGCCAGCCCGTCCCGCTCCGCCTCCAGCCGCGCCTGGCGCACGCCGAGCTCGTCCAGGCTCTTGTCGATCATGGCCAGGTTGGCCTTGGCCACGGTCTCGTCCAGGCGCACCACCACGTCCCCGGCCCGCACCCGGTCGCCGTCGCGCACCAGGATCTCGCCCACCACCCCGCCGGTGGGGTGCTGCACCTTCTTGACGTGGCTGTCCACCACCACCTGGCCCGGCGCCACCACGGCCCCGGACAGCTCGGTCACCACCGCCCAGCCGCCCAGGCCGCCGACCAGAAAGGCAGCAGACGCCAGGCCGATCGCCGTGTGGCGGCGGATCGAGCGGCGGGCGTTGGCGGGCGGCGGGGTCTTGCTCATGGGATCGGTCCTTGACGGGCTCGGGCGACGGTATGGGTACGGCGATGTTGTGGTTGGGCTCAGGCGACCTTGAACGGGGCGGCGGCCGGCAGCCGCGGCTCGGGCCCCACCGCGGTGGGCCGCAGCACCCGGCCCAGCACCTCGTCCTTGGGCCCAAAGCTCTGCATGCGCCCCTCGGCCATCACCAGCACCTGGTCGACCCCGGCCAGCGCGCTCGGCCGGTGGGCGATCACCACCACCACCCCGCCCCGGGCCCGCACCCCCAGGATCGCCTGGGTGAGCGCCTGCTCGCCCTCCGCGTCCAGGTTGGAGTTGGGCTCGTCCAGCACCACCAGGAACGGGTTGCCGTACAGCGCGCGCGCCAGGCCGAGGCGCTGGCGCTGGCCGCCGGAGAGCGCCGCCCCGGCCTCGCCCACGGCGGTCTCGTAGCCGTCGGGCAGGTGCAGGATCATCTCGTGCACGTTGGCGGCTTGCGCCGCGGCGATCACCGCCTGCGGGTCGGGCTGAGCCTCGAAGCGGGCGATGTTCTGCGCCACCGTGCCGGCAAACAGCTCCACGTCCTGCGGCAGGTAGCCGATGTGCTCGCCCAGGTCCTCCGGCCGCCACTGCTCCAGCGCCGCCGCATCGAGCCGCACCTTGCCGCGCCAGGCCGGCCACACCCCGACCAGAAGCCGCGCGAGCGACGACTTGCCCGAGGCGCTCGGGCCGATGACGCCCAGGCCGGCTCCGGCGGCGAGCTGGAAGCTCACGTCCTGCACGGTGAAGCGCTGGGTGCCGGGCGCGCCGGCGCCGGCATTGTCCACCACCAGCAGCGCCTTGGGCGCCGGCAGGCGCAGGGGCGTGACCGCCGGGGCGGCGGCCAGCTGCGTCCTGAGCCGGGCCCAGCCCTGGCGGGCGGACACGAAGCCCTTCCAGTTGGCGATCGCCAGCTCGACCGGGGCGAGCGCCCGGGAGGTGAGGATCGAGGAGGCGATCATGATGCCGCCTGTGGCCTGGCCGTCGATGACCAGATAGGCGCCCACCCCCAGCACCGCCGATTGCAGCAGCATGCGCAGCACCTTGGACAGGGCGCCCAGGCCCCCGGCCACGTCGGAGGTGCGCTGCTGGTAGGCGAGATAGCGGGCGTTGGCCTCGCCCCAGCGGGCGCCGAGGCGCCCGGCCATGCCCAGGGCGCGCACCACCTCGGCGTTGCGCCGCGCGCCCTCGCCCAGGCCGTTGCGCACCAGCGCCGCGCCCACCGCCTCGCGGGCGGCGGAGCGGGTCAGCACCTCGGTGAGCAGGGTGATCACCACCAGGCAGGCGGCGCCGGCCAGCGTCACCAGGCCGATGAGCGGGTGGAAGGCAAAGCAGATGAACAGGTAGAGCGGCATCCAGGGCAGGTCGAACAGGGCCGAGGGGCCGCCGCCGGACAAAAAGGCGCGGATCTGGTCGAGATCGCGCAGGGGCTGCTGGCCGTCGCCCTCGGGCCGGCCCTTGAGCGGGGCGGCGAGCTGGTGCTGGAACACGCTCTGGCTCAGGTCCTCGTCCACGGCGGCGCCGATGCGGGCCAGGATGCGCCCGCGCAGGGCGTCGAACAGGCCCTGGAACAGGTAGAGCACCACCACGATCAGCGACAGGCCGACCAGGGTGGGGATGGAGCGGCTGGGCAGCACCCGGTCGTAGACCTCCATCATGAAGATCGAGCCGGACAGGTACAGGATGTTGATCAGGCCGCTGAGCAGGGCCACGCCGAGCACGGCCCCGCGGCACGAGGCCAGCAGACGAAGAGGGGAAGACGGAGCGCTCATGGGTGCCTCGGGCAGGGTGCCTTGGGAAGGGGGCCGTGAGAAGGACGCGGAGGAAGCCATCCTGGCCTGGAACCGCCGGGGCCGATAGCGTCGAAGGGCTGATGCGGGCTGGGGCTAAGGTCTGATGGGCCCAAGGTCCGAGGGTCGAAGCAGGCGGGGCCAGGAACACAGGGTCCAAAGAACACAGGGTCCAAGAACACAGGGTCCAAGAACACAAGGTCCAAGGATGCCCATCGAGGGATGCGGGTCGAAGGGGTCGTCCGCCGGGGGCTGTGGGGGGCTTTGGCCTCCGGCGGAGGAGATGCGGCCCGGGGGCCGCATCGAGGGGTGGGGGATCAGAAGATGAAGTCGGACTGATCCAGCTCGGCGGCGGAGACGCCCTTGAGCACCAGCACATCCTGGTTGTGCCAGATCATCGTGTCGCGCCCGACCTGAACCCGGGCCAGATCGCCCAGGCCGTCGACGCCGGCAAGCTGGCTGACGTCGATGCGGTCGTGGCCGTGGCGGAAGTCGGTGACGGTGTCGTGGCCGCCGCGCTTCTCGAACACGAAGGTGTCGCGCCCGGAGCCGCCGGTGAGACGGTCATGACCGGAGCCGCCCTTGAGCAGGTCGTCGCCGGAGCCGCCGTTGAGGCGGTCATGGCCCGAGCCGCCGTGGAGCTGGTCGTTTCCGGCGTTGCCCTTGAGGACGTCGTGGCCGGCCCCGCCCTTGAGCAGGTTGTGGCCGCTGTTGCCCGTCAGGGTGTTGGCCAGGCTGTTGCCGGTGGCGGACAGATCGGCCGCGCCGGTGAGGACCAGCTTCTCCACGTGGGTGCCGGCGAGCGAGTAGGACACGCTGGCGTGGACGGCATCAGTGCCCTGGCCGCGGCTCTCATGGACGCGGTCGCCGGCCTGATCGACGTAGAAGGTGTCGTTGCCGCGCCCGCCCCACATGAGGTCGGCGCCCTGGCCGCCGTGGAAGCGGTCGTGGCCGCCCCCGCCCCACATGCGGTCGTCGCCTGCCCCGCCCCAGAGGCGGTCGTGGCCGCCCCCGCCATGGCACTCCAGCCCCGCCACCGGAGGCTCACCCACCGGAGGTGCCGGAGGCTGATCCACCGGAGGCTGAGACACAGGAGGGTCATCGTCCGTATCAGGAAGATCTCGGACGTTTATCGTTATGCTCTTGGTGTACATCAGGCCATGTGAATCCCTCGCAGTAACCAGAAGGTCATGTGCTGCGGCATTCTCGAAATCGATCACAGCCCCTTGCCTAACCTTGATCTGCTCACCGTCCACCTCAAACAGTGCTGCTGATGGACCGTCCAAGGATAGAATGGGGGTATCTCCGGAGTCTGGATCAATCGTCTTAAGCTTAGCGACCACAGTGCCGGCGACAGCATTTTCCAGCACAACCCCTCCCCCGACGATCACGATATCGATCGGAGCCTCGTTCACGTTGGTCAGCGCCAGGGTATAGTACTCGCTTGACGTATGGCCGCCGACCGTCGCCGTGATGGAAACTGCGTAGGCATTCTTGCTTTCGTAGTCGAGAGCGGTCCCGGCTTTCAGGTAAAGGGCGTTGCCGTCGATCTCGAATGCCCCAGCGTCAGCGCCCGACAGAGCAAGCGCTCCAGCTATTCCAGCCCCGGCGATATCCGCA
>DASPJI010000437.1:0-3090 GCA_035628695.1 Thermoanaerobaculia bacterium
GGCGGTGTAGCCCGGCGACGACGGGAACAGCAGGTTGCAGGCGTTGACCGTGTCGATCGTCACGTAGCCGCGGGCGATGCCGTCGCGGATCCGGGCGCCGGCGCAGTTGCCGGTGGCCGGCGACTGGTTGCCGGTGAACCACGCCTGGAGGTGGGCGCGGAACGAAGCGCTGACCGCCGGGTTGGCGTACGGCAGCACGCCCGTGCACGAGGCGAAGTTGATGTCCTGCGACACGTTGCCCTGGGGGCTGATGGCGTCACCCGGGTCCTGGCCGGCGGAGGCCGTGACCGGCAGGGTGCCGTTGACGAAGATGTCGCGCAGGTTGATCGTCTGCACGTCATAGCCCGTCAGGTAGACGTCGAAGTCGATGGCCGGCACCGACTGGTCGGTCCACAGGGTGACGTGGGCCAGCACCGCGGTGGCCGACGCGTTGTTGATGGAAAAGAGCGTGGTGACCCCTTGCGGATCGTTGAGGTCGACCTCGAAGTAGGGGAGCAGCAGGGTGGCGCCGGGCACGTCGTCGATCGTGTTGATGACGGCGAAGGCCTGGCCACCGAACCCCAGCAGACCCGCCAGAGCCAGTACGCAGCAAAGCTTTCTCATCGGACTGATCTCCTCACAGAGACTACGGTTTCTCGCTTCCAGCAGTCGGGCTCCCCTCAGTGGAAGCCGGCCCGCCGGGCGGTGGAGCAAAAGGGAAGAGACGTGATGACGTCTCTGTACAACGAATGCTTGCGGGGACTATAACGTTTCGTGGCGACCGGTACAACTACCCGGCGTGCAGGCGGTGCCCTCCGCCGCCGCCGGGCTAGTCCGCGATCGCCCGCAGGTCCTCGGCGAGCCTGGCCATCGCCTCCTCGTCGAAGGCACCATAATAGCCGCGGATCTGGCCGCGGCCGTCCACCAGCACGAAGCGGGTGCTATGAATGATGGGCTCCTCGGCGGTGGCGGCGCCGGGGGGCGGCGAGGGATCGAGCGCCAGCTTGAAGCCCTGCCGGATCAGGCCGTAGACCTCCTCCTTGGCACCGGTCAGGAAGAGCCACCGGCCGGGGGCCGAGAAGGATTCCGCGTAGGCCTGGAGGATCTGGGGCGTGTCGTAGTCCGGGTCGACGGTGATGGAGACGAGCCGGACGCCGAGGTCCGGCGGCAGCTCCCGGTTCAGCCGCTGCATGCGCAGGCTCATCAGCGGACAGGAGCCGTTGCAGCGGGTGAAGACGAAGTCGGCGATCCACGGCGCGCCGGCCAGGTCCGCGAGCCGGACCGTGCTGCCGTCGCGGTTGGTGAGGCTGAAATCCGGCACCTGTCCCATGACCGGCGGCGCGTCAGGGTTGCGCAGCCACTGCACGGCGGCGGCCGCGGCCACCGCCACCAGCGCCACCACGAGCAGGCTCCAGAGGAGCCATCGGAGGGGGCGTCGCGGATTCACTCCACCCTCCCCCCGCGGGTCGCCAGAACGCTCGCGGCGAAAGCTGCCAGGGCGACGGCGGCGGTCACGCCCGCGGCCGGCGGCGGCACGGCGCCGTACAACGCGCCGCGCAGCGCCGACACACCGTAGGTCAACGGGTTCACGGACATCAGCGCGGCGAGCCAGCCGGGCGCCCCCGCCAGCGGGAAGAAGGCGCCCGAGAGGAGCCACATGGGCACCAGCAGGAGGTTCATCACCGCGTGGAACCCCTGGACCGAGTCCACCCGCCAGGCGAAGACGAAGCCGATGGCGGTCAGGCCCACGGCGAGAAGGGCCATGACGCCGGCCGCCGCCAGCGCCGACAGAAGCGTCAGCCGGATGCCCGAGAGCGGCGCCAGGGCGAGGAAGACCAGGGCCTGGAGCCAGGCGAGCGTCGCCCCGCCCAGCACCTTCCCCGCCACCACGGCCGCCCGCGGCACCGGCGCCACCAGCACCCCCTGGAGGAACCCCTGCTGGCGGTCCTCGATCACCGAGATGGTCGAGAAGATGGCGGCGAAGAGCAGCACCAGCACCACGGTGCCGGGGAAGAAGTACTCCAGGAAGTCGACGTCGGACGGCCCTCCCGGCAGCCGGAACGAGCCGGAGAGGCCGCTGCCGATGAGGATCCAGAAGAGGAGGGGCGAGCCGGCCGCGCCCGCGATGCGGCTGGGCTGCCGGAAGAAGCGCACCAGCTCGCGCCGCCAGAGGGTGCCCGTCGCCAGGAGCGCGGTGGAGCTCACGCCTCGGCCTCCCCTTCCCCGCCGTACAGACGGTGACCCGTGCGGCGCAGGAAGACGTCCTCGAGGCTCGGCCGGGCGACGGTGACCGAGTCGATCCGCCCCGGGAGCGCCTCGACGAGGCGGGCCACCAGCTCGTGGGCACGCTCGCGGGTGATCTGCACCGCGCCCTCCCATACCGCCGGCGCGAGGCCGGGGAAGCGGGCCGCCAGGTCGCGGGCGAGCGACTCGGGGTCGCGGCCGGTGAGGGTGACCACGTCCCCTCCCACCTCCTCTTTCAGCGCCGCCGGCGTCCCCTCGGCCACCAGGGAGCCACGGTCGAGGAGGGCGAGCCGGTCGCAGCGATCCGCCTCCTCCATCGAATGGGTGGTGAGGAGCACGGTGACGCCGCCGGCGCGGAGCGACTCCAGCGTGTCCCACAGGTCGCGCCGGGCGCCGGGGTCGAGCCCGGTGCTGGGCTCGTCCAGCAGGAGCAGGCGCGGGCCGTGGAGCAGGGCCTTGGCGATCTCGACGCGCCGGCGCAGGCCGCCGGAGAGGGTGCGGGCGCGCTCCTCCCGCCGGTCCGCGAGGCCGAAGCGGGCCAGCGCCTCGTCGATCGCCCGGGCGAGGGCCCGGCCGCGCAGCCCATAGAGATGTCCATGGTGCAGGAGGTTCTCGCCGACGGTGAGCTGGAGGTCCAGGCCGGGGCTCTGGAAGACCACGCCGAG
Source organism: Thermoanaerobaculia bacterium (assembly GCA_035628695.1). Classification (GTDB taxonomy): domain Bacteria; phylum Acidobacteriota; class Thermoanaerobaculia; order Multivoradales; family UBA5704; genus DASPJI01. Next base: position 2,889 of record DASPJI010000437.1, read on the forward strand.
CAGGCGCCGCACCTCACGCACCTGGCGGGCCGGGTCGATGCCGAAGATCCGGACCTCGCCCCGCTCCGGCCGGGCCAGGGTGGCGAGGATGCGGAACAGGGTGCTCTTGCCGCCGCCGTTGGGGCCGAGGAAGCCGAAGACCTCGCCGGCGGCCACCTGGAAGCCGACGCCGGCCAGGGCCTTGCGGGCGCCCCCCCGGCGG
>DASPJI010000438.1:0-13136 GCA_035628695.1 Thermoanaerobaculia bacterium
TTCCGGGGCTGCCCCGGCTGCGGCCGCGTCTATTGGAGAGGGACCCACGTCGACCGGATGGGGCGCTGGCTCGAGCGGGCCGGAGTGGAGCTGTAGGCGATGAACCGCCGCGTCGCCATCCTGCTGACCCTGGCCGCCCTGGTGCTCGCCGGCCTCGGCCTCTGGATCCGCTTCCGGTCCGGGGACGGGGAGGATCTGGCCGGCATCCTGGGGGAGATCCGCGAGCCGGCCGAGGACCGGCTGGAGCTGAGGCCGGCCCGCTTCGCCGACCTCCCGGGTTGGGGGGAGGACGCGATCGCGGAGGCCCTGCCCGCCTTGCTCCGCTCCTGCGGGCGGATTGCCAACCTGCCCGATGGCGCATCCATGGCTCCCCGTCAGGAGGGGCTCGGGTTCGCCGGCACGGCGGCGGACTGGAAGCCGGCCTGCGCGGAGGCGGCCGGGCTGCCGGCCGGGGACCACGCAGCGGCGCGCGCCTTCTTCGAGCGCCGGTTCCGGCCCATGGCGGCCACCAACAACGGCCACCCCCTGGGCCTCTTCACCGGCTACTACGAGCCGCTCCTCCAGGGCAGCCGCACGCGGGGGGGCCGCTTCACCGTCCCCCTCTACCTGCGGCCCCCGGAGCTGGTGACGGTCGACCTCGGGGATTTCCGCGAGTCGCTGAAAGGGCAGCGCATCGCCGGCAGGGTGGAGGACGGCGCCCTGGTCCCCTTCCCGGACCGCGACGCCATCGAGGAGGGGGCCCTGGCCGGCCGGAGGCTCGAGCTGGTCTGGGTGGACAGTCCGGTGGACGCCTTCTTCCTCCACGTCCAGGGCTCGGGGCGGGTCCGCTTGGCCGAAGGGGGGGAGATGCGGGTGGGCTACGCGGCGCAGAACGGCCACCCCTACTTCGCCATCGGCCGCGACCTCATCGAGCGCGGCGCCCTGGAGCAGGAGGAGGTCTCCATGCAGTCGATCCGCGCCTGGCTCGAGGCCCATCCGGAGGAGGCCTCGGAGGTGATGGCGCGGAACGCCTCCTATGTCTTCTTCCAGGAGCTCGAAGGGGACGGGCCGCTGGGCGCCGAGGGGGTGCCGCTGACGCCCGGACGGTCGCTGGCGGTGGACCTGAGATTCATGCCCCTGGGATTGCCGGTCTGGCTCTCCGCCGGCATGCCGGGAGCCCGGGAGGGGGACCCCGACCGCAAGCTCCGCCGCCTTCTGGTCGCCCAGGACACCGGTGGCGCCATCCGCGGGCCGGTGCGCGGCGATGTCTTCTGGGGGTACGGCGAGGAGGCCGCGGAGATCGCCGGCCGGATGAAGCACCGCGGCCGGCTCTGGGTGCTGGTGCCGGCCGTCAGTGAACCCAGGGTCCCCGCCGGCCGTCCGGCGTCTTCTGCTCCCGCTCCCCCTGGATGACCCGGAAGCCGCGCTTCTTGCGGTTCCGCTCCAGCTTGCGCTGGATCCACCAGCGCTCCAGCCGCAGCCGCGTCTCGCGCAGAGTCCTCCCCCCGCCCTTCATCGTGCCGCTCGCCTTGATGTAGCCCCAGGTCAGCCCCACCGCGGCGCAGATGCCGAGGAAGCCGGGGAGGTCCTTGGTCGCCAGGAAGCCCATGAAGGCGAACAGGATCTCCAGGGCGAGGAACCAGCGCGCCTGGATGGGGAGGATGAAGAAGAGCAGGATCGTCGCGTCGCGGTTGGCGGTGGCGAAGGCGGCGATGAAGATCGCCATCAGCATCCGCTGCCCCTGCATCAGGGTGAAGTCGGCCATGCCGACACCACCCGTGGTCAGCCCGGCGAGGAGCTGGACGGCGACCGCGACCAGCGCCGAGCCTACGGTGCTCCAGACGAGCATCCGCCAGAAGTGGCGGCGCCGCAGGCCGGCGAAGACGTCACGGCCGAACCAGAAGAGGATCAGCAGCTCGAGCAGGAACCAGATCGACGGGCCGCCGTAGCCGATGAACGGATAGGTGGCGAGCTGCCAGACGAAGCCGCTCTGCCAGACGAGCGGCGTGAGCCGCAGCAGGGCGACAATCCCGCGGGTGGCGTCGAAGAACTGCAGGGCAAAGGTGGCGAACACCACCCCGAGGATGACGAGGAGGTCTCTGGGCACCGGCCCGCCGAAGCCGCCGATGCCGGCCAGGGTGGAACGTCCAGCGGGGCCGGCGGGGTTGCGGTTGTACATCGGCTAAGCGTAGCGCACCCAGCGCCAGATCTCCTGGAGCGTCGGCTTCTTGCCGTACATGAGGATGCCGACCCGGTAGATGCGGGCGCAGACCCAGACCATGCCCCAGATGAAGGCGATGGTGAGGACATAGCCGAGGAGGAGCTGCCAGAGGGGGGGCATGTCCAGGGAGACCCGGAGCGTCATCAGCATCGGCGTGAACGGCGGGATCAGCGACGTCACCACCGCCAGCGTCGAGTTCGGGTCGTTGATGATCTGGAACATGATCATGAACGGCACGACCAGGAAGAACACCGCGACGCTCGCCACCTGCTGCGCCTCCTGGAGGTTGTTGAAGGCGGAGCCGATCGCGGCGTACATGGTCGCGTAGACGAAGAAGCCGAGCACGAAGAGGAGGATGTAGTTGAGCACCATCCCCAGGGTGACGGTGGGGAGCACCAGCTCCTCGGGCAGGGTGGCCATGGCGGCGAGCATACCGGGCGCCGTCACCAGCATCATGGTGCCGAGCCAGATGACGAACTGGGTGAGCCCCGCCAGGCAGATGCCGGTGAGCTTGCCCATCATCAGCTCGAACGGCTGGATCGAGGAGAGCACCACCTCGACGATGCGCGAGCCCTTCTCCTCGAGCACGCCGTTCATCACCTGCTGGCCCCAGAGCATCATCATCGTGTAGAGCAGGAAGAAGAGGATATAGGCGAAGGCGACGCTGCCCAGCCCCCCTTCGGCGCGGCTCCCCTCCTCGGAGATCCGCACCGTCTTGAGGTCGATGGAGCCGGACAGCTCTCCCACCCTGTCGGGGTCGTAGCCGGCCTCGGTGAGCCGAGTCCGCCGCACCAGCTCGGAGAGCCGGTCCTCCAGCACCTCCTGGGTCATGAAGTTGGAGACGCTGCGGGCGTGGTACTCCACCGGGTCGCCGCGCAGCACCCCTTCGCCGATCCAGACCCAGGAGTCGATCTCCTCGGCGAGGACGCGGCGGTCGAGCGCGGCGCGCTGCGCCTCGCGGTCGGCGGCCGGCGCCTCGACCTCCACCTCGAACCGGGCGACCCGCTCCCGCTGGTCCTTCCCCTCCTCCCCTTCCTTCTGCGGCTGCGCCCCGTTGGGGTTGGCCGCGAACTCCTGGCCGATCCGGCCGGTCTCGTCCACCACCACCACCTGGTGGTCGGTCCGGGACTTGGTGAGGAACAGGGTCGGCAGCACGCTCAGGGCGACGATGAACAGGGGGAGCACCAGGGTGCCGATCCAGAATCCCTTGCTCTTGACCCGCAGCAGGTACTCCCGCTTGGCCACCACTCCGATGTTCTCAAGCCGCATCGCGCACCGCCTTCAGGAAGATCTGCTCGAGCTCCGGCTCCTCGGAGCGGAACTCGTGGACACGCAGGAACTGGACCATCTCGCGCAGCACCTCGGGCCCCTCGGCCTCGGGGCGCAGCATCAGCTTCACGACACCGTTCTGGACGCTCGCCTGCTCGACGCCGGGTACCTGCGGCAGGCGGTCGAGGTCGCCGTCAGCCACCAGCCGGTAGGTATTGCCGGCGACCTCGCGCTTGATCTGCCGGAGCTCGCCGGCCAGAACGGCCCGGCCCTTGAAGATCAGGCAGATGTGCTCGCACATGCGCTCGGCCAGCTCCATGCCGTGGGTGGAGAGGACGACGCTCTTCCCCTGCTGCTTGTAATCCACCAGCAGCTCCTTGAACAGCTCCTGGTTGAGCGGATCGAGGCCGGAGAAGGGCTCGTCGAGGATCAGCAGGTCGGGCTCGTGGAGCACCGTGCCCACGAGCTGCACCTTCTGCTGCATGCCCTTGGACAGCTCCTCGACCTTCTTCTTGCCCCATTCGGCCAGTCCGACCCGCTCGAGCCAGCGCTCGATGCGGGGGAGGAGCTCGCGGCGCTTCAGGCCGCGGATCTCGCCCAGGAAGAGGAGCTGGTCGATGACCGTCATCTTCCGGTAGAGGCCGCGCTCCTCCGGCAGGTAGCCGATCCGCCGCAGGTCCTCGGGCCGGCGCGGGTGGCCGAAGAGGTGCACTTCGCCCGAATCCGGGGCGGTGATGTTCATGATCATGCGGATGGTCGACGTCTTGCCGGCGCCGTTGGGTCCCAGCAGGCCGTAGATGGTGCCGGGGGGCACCGCCAGCGAGACGCCGTCGACCGCCGCGAAGTCGCCGTATCTCTTACGGACCTCGCGCAGCTCCAGGGTGGGTGTCATGGGGTTCATCGTAGCCGAATCCTCCGTGGAAGATACGGCGAAGAGGCGGGAAGGTTTGCGGACCGGCCCCGTGGCCTACGGCGTCCGGCCCTCGATCTCCTCCAGCAGGTCCTCGGGGGTCCGCGTCATCTCGTGCGCCGGGCCATAGACGGCGGCGAACGTCGTCCGCGCCTCGCGCAGCAGCGGCACCGCCTCCCTGTCGCGGCCGAGCCCGATCAGGCAGCGCGAATACGAGACCTGCGCCTTGGCCAGGTCGGGGTGCCGGGGCTCCAGCGCCCGGCGCCGGATCTCCAGCGAGCGGCGCAGGAAGGGCTCGGCCTCGGTGAAGCGGCGCTGGATCAGGTAGTTCCTGCCGATCTCCCGCAGCGCGAAGGCCACGTGGGGGTGGTCCGGCCCCTCGGCCTTCTCGAGGATCTCGAGCGCCTGCCGGGCGAGCTCGAGCCCCCTCGGGTAGGACTCGTCGTTGCGGTGGAGCTCGGCGAGGAGCAGGAGGATCTGGGCCACCAGCGGGTCCCCGTCGCCGAGCTTCCGGCGCCGGATCTCCAGCGCCTCCTCATAGAGAGGGATGGCTTCCGGCCCCCTGCCCTGGGCGTCGAGGTTGGCCGCCAGGTTGCCCAGCGCCATGGACAGCTGCCAGTGCCCGGGACCGTAGTGGGCGCGGGACAGCGCCAGCACCCGCCGGTGCAGGGCTTCGGCTTCGACATACCGGCCCTGATTGTGGACCGCCATCGCCAGGACGCTCGAGGTCTCCACGATGTCCGCATGCCCGCGGTCGAGGATCTGCCCTTGCACCTCCAGGCACCTCCGGCTGAGAGCCTCCGCCTCCTTGAGCTTGCCCGCCTCCAACAGGAGCTGCGCGAGCCGGGACTGGTCGCGCCAGAGCCGGGGGGCCCGCTCCCCGAAGACCTTCCTCTCGATCGCCAGCCCCTCCCGGAAGAGACGCTCGGCCGCGGCGTAGTCTCCCTGGGCCCGTTGCAGGTCGGAGAGCGCGAGGAGGGTCTCGGACACGGTGAGCCCCGCCGGGCCCTCCACGCGGCGGGCGATGGTCAGGGCTTCCTGGTGGAGCGCCTCGATCTCCGCGCTCTCCTCCGGGGAGACGCCCCGGGCGACGAGGACCTCGCCCAGGCGGTTGAGCGTCCGCGCCACGGCGAGGTGATCGTCCCCCTGGTGGAGACGGCGGATCGCCAGCGCCTGGCGCAGGCGCGACTCCGCCCCGGCCCGGTCGGCGCGCTCGCCCTGGAGCGCGGCCAGGTGCTCGAGGCTCTCGGCGACCTCCAGCGACTCCGGGCCGAAAGCCTCGCGGCGCAGCGCCAGGGCCCGTTCGAGGAGGGGCTCCGCCGCGTCGTACCGGCCGAGGCCGAGGTTCACCTCGCCGATGGTGTCCATCACGGCGGCCTGCACGTCCGGCTGGCCGGACAGCTCCCGCGCGCTGCGCTCCGCCCCCTGGTCGAGGATCTGCCGCGCCGTGAGCCGCTCCCCCTCGGTCTGGTAGGGGTCGGCCTGCTTGAAGGTGTCGACCAGGAACGACAGCGTGCTGCGCGCCTTGTCCCGCTCCCGGGCGAGCTGCCGGCCCTGGGCGACCAGGCTGGCCAGGAAGGCGGCCACGATCAGGACCACCAACGCCGCCGAGGCGATCCCGGCCCGGTGGCGGCGGATGAACTTACCGGTCCGGTACCGTACCGTCGGAGGCCGCGCGGTGACCGGGCGGCCACGGAGATGCCGCTCCAGGTCCTGGGCGAGCTGGGCGGCCGAGCCGTACCGCTGCCGCGGGTCCTTGCGCAACGCCATCAGGGCGATGCCGTCGAGGTCCCCCTCCAGCCGCCGGGCCAGGGCCCGGGGGCGCGTCCGGCGGGCGCGCGCGGTCTCGTCCACGTCGGAGGGGCCGGGCCGGACCAGGGCGGCGCTGGGGGGCTCCGGCTCCTGCTCGCAGACGGCGCGCTCGATGTCTTGGGGCTGGTCCCCCGGGGCCCGGCAGGGCCGGCGGCCGGCGAGCAGCTCGTACAGGATGACGCCGAGAGAGTAGACGTCGCTCGCCGTGGTGATCGCCTCGCCCCGGACCTGCTCGGGGCTGGCGTAGCTGGGGGTCAGCATCCGCAACCCGTCCCAGGTCTCGTCGAGAGCGTCCTTCTCTTGCGCGAGCCGTTTGGCGATGCCGAAGTCCAGCAGCTTCGGCTCCCCGTCCGCGGTGACCAGGATGTTGCCCGGCTTGAGGTCGCGGTGGACCAGCAGGCTCTGATGGGCGTACTGGACGGCGGCGCAGATCTTCTGGAAGAGGACGAGCCGCTGGTCGACCGTCAGCCGGTGGTGGTCGCAGTACAGGTCGACGGGCATTCCCTCGACCCGCTCCATGACCAGGTAGGGGCGGCCGTCCTCGGTGCTGCCGCCGTCGTACAGCCGGGCGATGTTGGGGTGCTCGAGGTGGGCCAGGATCTGCCGCTCGGCGAGGAAGCGATGATAGGCCTCGGTGCTCGCGAGGCTGGCGCGGAGGACCTTGACGGCGACGTCCCGCTGATAGTGCTCGTCCTCGCGGCGGGCGAGGTAGACGGTCCCCATGCCGCCTCTGCCGATCCGCCGCAGCAGCCGGTAGGGGCCGAGCCTCCCCCCCTCCTCCCGGTCGTCGAGCGCCAGGCGCAGCAGCTCACCGGGTGGGCTCTCGAGGAAATCGGTGCCGGCCTGATCGGCGGCGAGCAGCCGCTCGACGCCGCGCCGGAGGGCGGCATCGCCGGCGCAGGCCGCGTCGAGGAAGGCGGGCCGCTCCGCTGGAGCCCGCTCCAGGGCCTCGGCGAAGACGCGGTCGACCTCTTGCCAGCGTTCGGGATCGATCACGGACCTACCTCGAACGACCCCCGCGTCATGAGGCCCCGGATTGTAGCGCGTCGTACAGCCAGGCCTTGGCGCGGCGCCAGTCGCGGCTGACCGTCTCCGCCGAGATGCCGAGCTGCTCGGCGACCTCGTCGAGGCTCAGGCCGGCGAAGAACTTGAGCTCCACGACCGCCGCCTTGCGCGGATCCACCTTCTCGAGCGCCGAGAGGGCTTCGTCCAGGGCCAGCAGGTCGGTGCCCTTCTCCAGCGCCAGCTCGGCCACCTCGGCGAGGGAGACCTTCTCGATCCGGCCGCCCCGTTTGGCCCGGTTGCGGTAGCGGGCATAGTCCACGAGGACGCGGCGGATCAGGTGCGCCGCGAAGCCGAAGAAGTGGGCGCGGCTCGGCCACTCCAGCCCTGCCTGGCCGGAGAGGCGGAGATAGGCCTCGTGGACGATCGCGGTCGCCTGCAGCGTGTGGGCGTCGCGCTCCTGGCGGAGCTGCCGCACGGCGATGTGGCGCAGCTCTTCATAGACGAGAGGGAGGACCCGCTCCGCCGCCTCCTGGTCTCCCGAGCTCCAGCCCTTGAGGAGCAGAGTGATGGTCGCTTCGGTTCCTTCGGGCAACGGCATATCCAACATCCTCGATTGAAGTGCAGTCGGATCGGGAAACATTTCGGCTCGCCCCCGTCTACGAGAAGGCGCTCGCCGCGCCGGCCGCGCAGAGGAGCGTGGCCACACCGAAGAGCAGCAGCGTCAGGGCGGTCGGTCTCATGGATGTCCTCTATCTATATATACGAGTGCGGCCAGCACGGTGTTCAGGTGACGCTCCGGCTCTCGGGCGCCGAACGGAGGAGAGCTTCCGGTCCGCCGCTTGTTCATTATAGATCCAGCCACAGCATTTCCTCTCTCATTAGCAGAGATTGACGCGAACCGTCTAGTCGGTCTACGATTCGGCCATAGCAGCCGTTAAGCGTTCCCGAAGGGCCGGAACGGACCAGGAGTGGCAGGGGGATCTCTGGAAGAACTTAGCTTCCGGCGTCATGAAGGCGCCGGGATTCGAGCCGGAAGGCTCAAGGAAGGAGAAGCATCATGTCGAAGGAAGTCACGTATGCGGGAAAGCGTGGGGCCTGGCGCCAGCGCCTGAACACGGTGGCCGCGAACGCCGGTGACCTCGAGCACCTCCAGGGGCTGGCGAACCGGTTGGAGGCCACGCTGCAGGCGGTGGAGGGGGTGGCCCGGCAGCAGGCGATCTTCATCGCGGGCAAGCAGGAGAGCTCGCAGCAGCTCGCGGCGCTGATGGGCGACGGCGAGCGTCTGGACACCCTGCTCCGCAAGGGGTTGCAGCAGCACTACGGCATCGGCTCGGAGAAGCTGGCCGAGTTCGGCGTGCAGCCCTACCGCGGCCGGACCCGCAAGGCGGTGCTCCCGGTCGAGGACACGAGCCCGCCGTCCGCCGATCCCGCCGAGTAGCCGACCGCTGATTTCGTGTCCTATTGAGGGGGCGTGCCCTGCACGCCCCCTCTTTTTTTGTCCCTCTCCTCCGTCCCCGGCCCGCAGTCATTTCCCGCGGCTCAACCCGAAAAAAGGCGGCGCGACTTCAAATGCCACGGGCCGACTTCATTCGCGGCGGCGCGGCTCGAGAAGAGGCGGCGCGACTTCGTTGGGGATGGCCCGGCTCAAACGCGGCGAGCCGGCTTCGTTTGCGGCGGCGCGACTTCAAACGCGGCGGCAGGACTTCGTTTGAAGTGGGGCGACTCGAGACGCGGCGAGGCGATTCCATCTGTGGCGGGCCGACTTGAAAGACGGCGAGCCACCTTGGTTTCCGGCGAGGCGACTTCGTTTGGAATGAGACGGCTTGAAACGCGGCGAGGCGACTTCGTTTCAAGCGAGCTGGCGGATCTGGTCAGACCACCGGCCGCGAGCAGGACAGGCAGGACTGCGCGCCACACCTCGCGCGGAGAGCGACACGCTCCGGAGATCGACATGCTTCTCGAGTTGGACGTTCCGCAGCGTAGCACATCGGCCCGATTCTTGCTGTCGAGAGACAATGAACGCCGTCTCGCTCCTTATTTGAGGTTGACAATGTTCATAGCCAAGAAAAGCATCGTGGTCCTCGCGGTCGTCGCCGTGGGCCTCTCGGGCTGTGCCTCCTCGCGGCTTCCCGTCTCCGCCACGACGGGCCCCGATCCCGAGCTGCCTCCTCCCAACAAGTCGCTGATTCCGGTGGTGAACGTCGTCAAGGCGATCGGCTGGCCGGAAGGGGTCACGCCGGCGGCCGCCGAGGGGACGGCGGTGGCCGCGTTCGCCCGGGATCTGGATCACCCGCGGTGGCTCTACGTGCTGCCGAACGGCGACGTGCTCGTGGCCGAGACCAACGCGCCGCCGCGGCCGGAGGACAGCAAGGGAATCAAGGGGTTTTTCTTCAAGCTCTTCCAGAAGAAGGCCGGCGGTGCCGTGCCCAGCGCCAACCGCATCACGTTGCTGAGGGACACCGACGGGGATGGCACCGCGGAGACGCGCACGGCTTTCCTCTCCGGGCTCAACTCACCTTTCGGCATGGAGCTGGTGGGTGACGTGCTCTATGTGGCAAACAGCGATGCTGTGGTGAAGTTCCCCTATACGCAGGGGGCGACGCAGCTCACGGCACCCGCCGTCAAAGTCGTCGATCTCCCCGCGGGGCCGCGCAACCATCACTGGACCAAGAACGTGATCGCTTCCCGCGACGGCTCGAAGCTCTACGTCGCCATCGGGTCCAACAGCAACGTGGCCGAGCACGGCATGGCGGAGGAGGAGGGGCGCGCGGCAATCTGGGAGGTCGACGCCGCGACCGGCAGCCATCGCGTGTTCGCCTCCGGGTTGCGCAATCCGGTGGGCATGGCCTGGGAGCCCGAGAGCGGCGCGTTGTGGACGGCGGTCAACGAGCGCGACGAGCTCGGCAACGATCTCGTGCCCGACTACATGACGTCCGTGCGCGATGGCGGCTTCTACGGCTGGCCCTACAGCTATTACGGCCAGAACGTCGACCGGCGGGTGAAGCCGCCGCGGCCGGATCTCGTCGCCAAAGCCCTCGTGCCCGACTATGCCCTGGGGCCGCACACTGCCTCGCTTGGCCTGGCCCATTCGCAAGGCACGTCCCTGCCGGACCGGTTCGGCCGCGGCATGTTCGTGGGGCAGCACGGCTCCTGGAACCGCAAGCCGCGCAGCGGTTATAAAGTGATCTTCGTCCCCTTCAGCGGCAGCCGGCCAGCCGGCCAGCCGCTCGACGTGCTGACCGGCTTCGTCAAGGAGAACGGTGAGGCGATGGGGCGTCCCGTGGGCGTCGCGGTCGACAAGAAGGGCGCGCTGCTGGTGGCGGATGACGTGGGCAACGTCATCTGGCGGGTCACCTCGGCGCGGTAGCGTGACGGGCTGGTGCGTAGCGGGCCATCTTGCCGAAGAGGACGTCCGGGCTGATGGGTTTTCCCACGAACTCGTTGAAGCCCGCGGCGTCGATCTCGTGCTGATGGGCCATGCGGGTCGAGGCGGAGAGCGCGAAGATCGGCAGCTTCGCGAACCTCTCTCCCGGCAGCGAGCGGATCTCCCGCGTCGCGGCATAGCCGTCGAGCTCCGGCATGCGAAGATCCATCAGCACCAGGTCGTAGTCCCGCGCACGGACGCGCTCCACGGCCTGCCGGCCGTTGGACACGACGTCGAAGGCGACCCCCCAACCCTTCAGCAGCCCGGTCAGGACGAAGACATTGACCTCGTTGTCGTCCGCGACCAGGACCTCGAGCCCCTCGAGCCCGGAGGTCACCAGCGCTTGGGCGGGCGCCGTCTCCGCCTCCGCCACCGTCTTGAAGCGCAGCTCGAAGGAGAACGTGGTCCCCTTCCCTGGCTCGCTCGCGACGAGGATGCGGCTGCCGTGCATCTCCACCAGTTTCCGGCTGATCGACAGGCCGAGCCCGGTGCCGCCGTATGTCAGGCCGATGTCGTAGTTGGCCTGGGTGAAGTCATCGAAGATGCGCGCCAGCCGGTCCGGAGCGATGCCGATCCCGGTGTCGCTCACCCGGAAATCGATCGATACCGCTTCCGGCTCGATCGTACGCACCCCCAGCGCCAGGATCACCGATCCTTCCGAGGTGAACTTGATCGCGTTGCCGGCCAGGTTGCTCAGCACCTGGCCGAGCTTCATGGGATCTCCGGCTACGGTCCGCGGCACCCGCTCGTCCACGTGGACCAGGAGCGCCAGCCCCTTCGCCTGCGCCCGGGGCTCGAAGCTCTCGGCGACCTCCCGGACGAGCTGCCGGAGATCGACGGACCGCTCTTCCAGGGACATCTTGCCGGCCTCGATCTTGCCGAAGTCGAGGATCTGATTGACCAGATGCAGCAGGTTTCCCGACGAGGAGCCCAGGATCCGCACGAGCTTCTGTTGTTGCGGCGAGAGATCGGTTTGTCCAAGCAGGTGTGCCACGCCGGTGATCGCGTTGAGCGGCGTACGGATCTCGTGACTGATCATCGCCAGAAAATCCGACTTCGTCTGCGATGCCTGCTCGGCCCGCTGCCTCTCGCGCAGCAGCTCGCGTTCGTATTCCTTGCGGTCGGTGGCATTGAAGACCGTGGTGCGGATCAGCAGGGGCTTTTCGTCCTCGTCCTTCCGGAGCACCGAATTGATCAGCACCGGCAGGCGGTGGCCGTCCGCGCACACCAGGTCCAGGGCGAGCTCGCGCACCGTCCCCTGCATCTGCAGCAGCGGCGCGTAGTGTGTCTCGTGGAAGATCCGGCCGCCGGCGGTGAGGAGCTCGTAGAAGCGCTTGCGGCCGGCGAGATCTTCCCGCCGGTATCCCGTCCAGGCCAGAAATGTCTGATTGACCTTGAGGATCATCCCGCCGGGAAGCGCCGAGAGATAGCCGCAGGGGGCGTTCTCGTAGAGGTCCTCGGCGCTCTCCTCGAGCAGGGAGGGCTGGGGAGGGGAGGGTTTTCCGTCCTGGTCCGACACGGCGAGTGAAAACGTCTACAAAAAGCGCTGGATGGCTGCGATCGTCTCCTCGGGAGCACTCAGATTGGGGCAGTGCCCGGTCGCATTCATCAGAACCAGCTCGCTGCCGGGAATGTTCCGGTGGACGTATTCCCCGACGCATCGCGGCGCGATCGCGTCCTCGGAGCACTGCAGGACCAGCGACCGGACCTTCACCTTCGGGAAGTCGGCCCGGTTGTCGGAAAGGAAGGTGACGCGGGCGAAGTGGCGCGCGATCGCCGGATCGGTGCGGCAGAAGCTGTTGGTCAGCTCCGTGCCGAGCTCCGGCCGGTCCGGGTTCCCCATGATGACCGGGGCCATGGCGCTGGACCAGCCCAGGTAGTTGCTGTCGAGGGACTCGAGGAGCCCTTCGATGTCCTCGCGGCTGAACCCGCCGACGTAGTCTCCGTCGTCGATGTAGCAGGGGGACGGCCCCACGAGGACGAGGGCGTCGAACCGTTCCGGCTCCTCGTTCGCCGCGAGCACCCCGATGGCCGCGCTGACCGAGTGGCCGACGAAGACCACCCGGGTCAGGTCGAGCTCGCGGCAGATTTCGAGGACGTCGCTCGCGTAGCCCTGGAGCGAGGAGTACTTGGCCTGGTTGTAGGCGGACAGGTCGGACCGGCCGGCGCCGACGTGGTCGAAGAGGACGATCCGGTACTCGTCCTCGAAGGCGGGCGTGACGAACCGCCACATGTTCTGGTCGCAGCCGAAGCCGTGGGCGAAGACCATGGGCTGGCCCGTCGCGCGGCCGGAGAGCTGGACGTTGTTCCTCTGGAGCACGTTCATGGGCCCATGATACCGTGCCGGGCGTCTCCCCCCGGGCTCTTCCTTCTACATGAGGAAAGGACGTTCCCCCTGGAGAGAGTTTCTGTGACGTCGGGGTCCGGCGGCTGATAGGCTGCGCCTTCGATGGAGAGACTGAGGGACGCCCTGGCTGCCGCGATCTCCTCCCGGGCGGAGGAGATGAGCGGCTTCC
>DASPJI010000439.1:0-8168 GCA_035628695.1 Thermoanaerobaculia bacterium
GCACACCGACGGCCGTGGCAGTCACCGGCGAGGGGGGCTCGCTGACCTACACCGAGCTCGACGAGCGCGCCGGCCGGCTGGCGGCCCGCCTGCGCCGCCTCGGCGTCGGCCCGGAGGTGCGAGTGGCCCTGTGGCTCGACCGTACGGTCGAGCTGGTCGTGGCGATCCTCGGTGTGCTCAAGGCCGGAGGCGCCTACATCCCCATCGACCCGTCGTATCCGGAGGACCGCCTGCGCTTCCTGCTCGCCGATGCCGGCACACCGGTCCTGGTCAGCGTCGAGGGGCTGCGCGGCTGGCTGGACGTCGAGGGGATCACCACCGTCCTGCTCGACCGGCTCGACGAGGCCGGAGCCGCGCCGTCGGCCGCGCCCGCCGCCGACCTGCCGGAGTCCACCGCCTATGTCATCTACACCTCGGGCTCCACCGGCAGGCCCAAGGGAGTACCGGTCAGCCATGCCAACGTCGCGCGCCTGCTCGCCGCCACGGCCGAGTGGTTCAGGTTCGGCGAAAGCGACGTCTGGACGCTGTTCCACTCCTACGCTTTCGACTTCTCGGTCTGGGAGCTTTGGGGGGCGCTGCTCCACGGTGGGCGCCTGGTGATCGTCCCCTACTGGGTGAGCCGCTCGCCCGAAGAATTCCACGACCTGCTGGTACGGGAGCGGGTGACCGTGCTCAACCAGACACCCTCGGCATTCCACCAGCTCGCCGCCGTGGACGAGGGGCGGACGGCGGCGGGGCGGCAGCAGGAGTTGGTGTTGCGCTGGGTGATCTTCGGCGGCGAGGCCCTGGAGCCGCGCCGGCTGGCCGACTGGTTTGCCCGCCACGGCGACTGCCGCCCGACGCTGGTCAACATGTACGGTATCACCGAGACCACCGTGCACGTGACGTTCCGTCCCCTCGGCCAGACCGACCTGGAGCGGGGGAGCGTCATCGGCGTGCCGATTCCGGACCTCTACATCCAGATGCTCGACGACGAGCGCGAGCCGGTGCCCCTGGGCGTAGCGGGCGAGATCCACGTCGGCGGCGCCGGTCTGGCCCGCGGCTACCTGGGCCGGCCGGCCCTCACCGCCGAACGCTTCGTGCCCGACCCGTTCTCCCCCTGGCCCGGCACACGCCTCTACGCCTCGGGCGACCTCGCCCGGCGGCGGACGGACGGAGAGCTCGAGTACCTGGGGCGGGCCGACCAGCAGGTCAAGATCCGCGGCTTCCGCATCGAGCCGGGCGAGATCGAGGCGGCGCTCGCTTCACTGGCCGGAGTCCGTGAGGCGGTCGTGGTGGTGCGCGAGGACACGCCCGGAGACCGGCGGCTGGTCGCCTATGTGGCGGGCGACATCGCCTTCCTGGAGCCCGGAGCGTTGCGCCGCTCTCTGCAGGAACGGCTGCCGGAACATATGGTGCCGGCAGCCTTCGTCGCGCTGCCCACGCTGCCCCTCACCCCCAACGGCAAGCTGGACCGCCAGGCGCTGCCGGCGCCCGGATGGCAGGGGCCCGGGGAGAGCTATCAGTCGCCGCGCACGCCGGCCGAAGAGATCCTCGCCGGGATCTGGGCCGAGCTACTCGCTCTCGAACGGGTCGGAGCGGGCGACCACTTCTTTGACCTGGGCGGTCACTCGCTGCTGGCGACGCAGGTGATGTCGCGCGTCCAGAGCGCCTTCGGCGTCGAGATGCAGCTCCGCGATCTGTTCGAAGCTCCCGTCCTTGCGGCCCTCGCCACCCGGGTAGAGGCAGCGCTGCGGAGCCACGCCGGCAGCGTGGCTCCGCCCCTGGTCCCGGTGCCGCGACAGGGGCCCCTGCCCCTGTCCTTCGCGCAGCAGCGTCTCTGGTTCATCGATCAGCTCGAACCGGGCAGCTCGCTCTACAACATGCCCGTGGCCCTGCGCCTCGAGGGGCCGCTGAGCCGCGCGGTGCTGGAAAGGAGCCTCGGCGAAGTCGTGCGCCGTCACGAGACGTTGCGTACAGTCTTCGCAATCCTGGACGGCTCACCGGTACAGGAGATTCTTCCGGCGGCCTCCTTCGAGCTGCCCGTGATCGATCTCTCGGGGCTGCCGGAAGACGGCCGTGAGGAGACGGCGCTCGCCCTGACCGCGGACGAGGCGGGCCGTCCGTTCGATCTCGTCCGCGGGCCGCTGCTCCGCGGCCTGTTGCTGCGCCTGAGCGCAGAGGACCACATCGCCGCGCTGACTCTGCACCACATCGTCAGTGACGGTTGGTCGATGGGCATCCTGGTCCGCGAGGCCACGGCTCTGTATGAGGCCTTTTTCGAGGGCCGGCCCTCCCCTCTCGCCGAGCTCCCGATGCAGTACGCGGACTTCGCGGTCTGGCAACGTTCCTGGCTGCGCGGCGCCACCCTGGAGAGCGAGATCTCCTACTGGCGCCGGCAACTCGCGGGTCTGCCTCCTCTGCTGGAGCTCCCGACGGATCGCCCGCGGCCCGCGGTGCAGAGCTATCGCGGCGCTTCACGCCCCCTCCGGCTGTCCGCCGGGCTCACTCGGCAGGCACAGGCCCTGGCGCTACGCCAGGGGGCAACGCTCTTCATGGTGTTGCTGGCTGCATTCCAGGCCGTTCTGGCACGCTACAGCGGTCAGAGAGACTTTACGGTCGGCACCCTGATCGCCGGACGAAACCGGACAGAGATCGAGGGTTTGATCGGCTTCTTCCTCAATACGCTGGCCCTGCGCGGCGATCTGACCGGCGCTCTCTCGTTCCGGCAGCTGGTCGTCCAGGCCCGCGAGACTGCGCTGGCCGCCCATCTTCACCAGGACGTGCCGTTCGAAAAGTTGGTGGAGGAGCTCACACCTGAGAGGAGTCTCGCCCACACCCCTCTGTTCCAGGTGATGCTGGTTCTCCAGAACACTCCCTCCGAGGAGCTGAAGATCCGGGATCTGCACCTGCGGTCGATGAGTGAAGACAAGGCGACGGAGCATTTCGATCTGTCGCTCGTCCTCGTGGAGCACCAGGGCGAGCTACAAGGCGGGCTGAAGTACGCCACCGATCTCTTCGACGCGTCCACCGTCGAACGTCTGGTCGTCCACTACGAGAGGCTGCTCACCGCCGCCCTGAACGCGCCGGACGCAGGGATCGCAGATCTGACGCTGCTTTCCCCCGCCGAGCGCCATCAGCTCCTCACCGAATGGAACGATACGCTGGTGCTGACGCCGCGGGAGATCCTCCTCCCCGACCTGTTCGCGGCTCAGGTCGCGCGTACACCGGACGCACTGGCCGCGACCTTCGAGGAGGAGAGTCTCACCTATGCCCAGCTCGCTACCCGGGCAGAGCGAGTGGCGCGCCACCTGCGGAAGCTGGGATGCGGCCCGGAGAGCCGCGTCGGTGTCGCACTGGAGCGCAACCTCGACCTGCTCATCTCGTTCCTCGGCGTGCTCCAGGCTGGAGCCGCCTACGTGCCGCTGGACCCGGATTATCCGCGCGAGCGCCTACGCCATCTGCTGGAAGACTCCTGTCCAACGGTCCTCCTGACCCAAGAGAGCCTGCGGGACCGGCTGCCCGTTCCGGACCGCGTGCCGGTATTGCTCCTCGCAGCACTGCCGGAGACGGACGGCACGATCGATCTGGCGACACAGCGGGACCTCGGCGACGATCTCCTGGCCTACGTCATTTACACCTCGGGCTCGACCGGTCGCCCCAAGGGAGCCATGGTGGTGCACCGCGGCATGGTCAACCATCTTTGGGCCAAGGTCGTGGATCTGGGCCTCGAACCCGGCTGTCGGGTGGCACAGACCGCTTCCCAATGTTTCGACATCTCGGTCTGGCAGCTCCTCTCCCCTCTCGTGGTCGGCGGGAGCGTGCACATCGCCGAGGAGACCACCGTCCATGACCCCGAGTTGTTGCTGCGTTTCGCCGCCCGGGAACGGATCACCGTGCTCGAAGTGGTCCCCTCCTTGCTGAGTAACATGTTCGACCCGCTTGTCGCGGCCGACAGCACGATCGATCTTTCGGTTCTGGAATGGTTGCTCGTGACCGGCGAGGCGTGCCCACCGGATCTAGCCGACCGCTGGTTAGCGCTGGCGCCGTACACTCGCCTGCTCAACGCCTATGGCCCGACCGAGTGCTCGGACGATGTGACGCACTACGAGAGGGCCCAGCCGGGCTCCGGGCCGTCGCTCTCCCTACCAATCGGCAGGACGGTCGCCAATACGCGGATCCATGTGCTCGATCCTACCGGCCAGCCGGCGGCACTAGGCGTCTCCGGCGAGCTCTGCGTAGCGGGGCGCGGCGTGGGGCGTGGCTATCTCGGCCTGCCAGCCCGCACGGCGCAGGTCTTCGTTCCGGATGCCTGGAGTGGCGAGCCGGGCGCACGCCTGTATCGCACCGGCGATCTGGCACGCTGGCTGGCCGACGGAACTCTGGAGTTCCTGGGCCGGCTGGACCATCAGACCAAGGTGCGAGGTTTCCGCATCGAGTTGGGAGAGATCGAGGCCGTCCTTGTCGCGCAGGCCGGAGTCCGCGAGGCGGCCGTCGTGGCGCGCGAGGACACGCCCGGCGATCAGCGCCTGGTCGCCTATGTCGTCGGTGATGCCGCAGCGGAGGCGCTGCGCCAGTCACTGCGCGAGCGCCTGCCCGAGTACATGGTGCCCGGCGCCCTCGTCTCCCTCGCGGCGCTCCCCCTGACTCCCAACGGCAAGGTCGATCGCAAGGCCCTACCCGCTCCGGAGCAGCAGAGCGCTGGCGAGAGCTGGGTGGCGCCGCGCACGCCGATCGAAGAGGTCCTCGCCGGCATCTGGGCCGAGCTCCTCGGCCTGGAACGGGTCGGAGCCGCGGACGATTTCTTCGATCTGGGCGGCCACTCGCTCCTGGCGACACGGGTGAAGTCACGCCTGCGCAGTGCCTTCGGTGTCGAGATGCCGCTGCGCGTGTTCTTCGAGGCGCCGACGCTGGCGGGCCTCGCGGCATTGATCGAGGTGGCGCGCGGCACCGCCTCGCGCCGCCTCGCGCCGCCTCTGACGCCCATCGCCCCAGCGCTGCGGGAGGGGCCTTTGCCCGTCTCTTTCGCGCAGCAGCGACTCTGGTTCATCGATCAGCTGGAGCCGGGCAGTCCGCTATACAACATGCCGGTGGCGCTACGTGCAGAAGGGCCGCTCGACCGCAGCGTGCTGGCGCGCACCCTCACCGAGATCGTGCGCCGTCACGAGACGCTGCGCACGGTCTTCGCCTCGCGCGAGGGAGAACCGGTACAAGTCATAAAGCCGGCGTCGTCCTTCCCTCTGCCTCTGGTGGATCTGTCGGGGCTGCTGGAGAGCGCGCGCGAGACGGCACTCCTCACCCTGACCGGTGAAGAAGCCGGCCGGCCGTTCGATCTCGCGCGCGGCCCCCTACTGCGCGGCCTGCTGCTGCGGCTGGCGGAGAGGGAGCACATCGTTGCACTCACTATGCACCACATCGTGAGCGACGCCTGGTCGCTGGGCATCCTGGTCCACGAGGTCGTGGCGCTCTATGCCGCGTTTGCAGCGGGTAGGCCTTCGCCCTTGCCGGAGCTGTCCGTGCAGTACGCCGACTTCGCTGTCTGGCAGCACGGCTGGTTGGATCAAGAGATGCTGGAGGAGCTGAGCGAGCATTGGCGTCAGCGCTTGGCCGGGGTGCCGGCGCAACTCGACCTGCCGGGAGCCCGCCCGCGACCGGCAGTGCTGTCGCCGCGCGGGGCCGCGCGCCAACATCTCTTCCCCCCGCCCCTGCTGGAGCAACTCCGCGCTCTTGGCCGCCGCGAGTCCGCGACCCTGTTCATGACTCTGCTAGCACCTCTCCAGGCCCTCCTCCACGCCCGCACCGGCGCCACCGACCTGGTCGTGGGGACGGACGTGGCCGGACGCGACCGCCACGAAACCGAGGGTTTGATCGGCTTTTTCATCAACCAGCTCCCTTTAGGCGCCGACGTGACCGGCGATCCCACTCTGCGAGAGCTGCTGGGGCGGGCTCGCGAGATGGCACTGGAAGCGTACGCCTACCAAGACTTGCCTTTTGACCAACTCGTCGATGCACTGCGGGTGGAGCGGAGCCTCCAGCGCGCTCCAGTCTTCCAGGTGAAGCTGGTGCTCCAAAATGCCCCTCGGGAAGGCCTGGATTTGCCGGGCTTGACCTTCGAGGTCGTACCCTCGAGCACTGCGACGGCTCAGCTCGACCTCCACTGGAGCTTTGTGGAGAGTGGCGATGACCTTTGGCTGACTCTCACCTACAGCACGGACCTTTACGACGAGCCGCTGATCGAGAGCCTGCTCGAGCAGTATGAGATCTGGCTCTACGCCTTCACGGAGCGACCGGAGGCACGGCTCGGCGAGGTGGTTGCCGAGTTCGCCCAGGCGGAACGCTCCCGGCGAGCGGAGCGCGGCCTGGAGCTCAGGTCGAAAGGTCTCGGCCAGTTGCGAAGCCTGCGCCGGCAGGCGGATTCCCCCATGGAGGTCTGATCAATGACGGAATCACTCGAGGTGGGCTTCCGGCCCTCGCCGCAGCAGCTGCGTGCCTGGCGGCTGCAGAAAGAGAGGCCTGCCCCGTGCTCTGTTCTTTGCGCTCTGCGCATCGAGGGGAATCTCGATCCGCACGCCTTGCGCCGTGCCCTGGCCGCCACCGTGGCGCGACACGAGATCCTGCGTACCGCCTTCCGGCTGCCGGCCGGTCTCAGCATGCCGCTCCAGGTCATCCTGGAGCCCGGCTCCGTGTCCCTCCCCGAAGTGGATCTGCGGAGCGTTCCGGAGCCGGACCGGCCGGCCGGCGCCGCCGCTCTCCTCCGTTCCCTGGGAGACCCGCCGTTCGAACTCGAGCGCGGCGAGGGTTGGCGCGCCCTCCTGGCGCGACTCGGCCCCCGCGAGCACGAGCTGCTGCTCGCGCTGTCCGCCGCCTGCGCCGATCCGGGCGCCTGCGAGCCCCTGGCGGCCGACCTCCTCGCCGCCTATGAACGCGAGGTGACCGGCGGAGAGAGCGACCCGGAGCCGCCCCTCCAGTACGCCGACGTGGCAGAGTGGCAGCACAGGCTGCTGGAGGGGGAAGACGCGGCGGAGGGGATTGAGGCCTGGCGGGAGCAGTGGAGGGTCCATGACATCGACGCCCGGCTCACCCTGCCGCTCCCCCTGGAGGAGAGCGAGGCGGCGCCCGGCCCCTTCACGTCGCGAGAGACGGCCGTCCCTCTGGATCGCGAAACCGCTGGCGCGCTGGCGCGTCTGGCCGGGGTATGGGACTGCCCGCTGCCGGTCCTGCTCCTCGCCGCCTGGCACGCCGTGATCCAGCGCGGCACAGGCCGTGACGAGAGCCTGGTAGGGGTGCTCTATGCGGGACGCGAGGCGGAGGAGCTGCGAGGCGTGGTCGGCCCCCTGGCCCGCTATCTGCCCGTCGCAGCCCGCTTCAGCCCGGAGTCCCCGCTGCGGGAGGCCGTGGCCCAGGTCCGGCAGACCATGACGGAAGCCGAGCCGTGGGCGGAATACTTCAGTTGGGACCACGTGATCGGGAACGGCCCAGCGGCCGGCGGTTTCCCCGTCTGCTTCGAAGCCGCGCCGGGAGAGTGGGAGCTGGCCATGAACGGCCTGCGGGTCGCCTCGGTCCGTGCCGGCACCAGCGCCCTCCTCGACCGCTTCGCTCTCGCCCTGTCGTGCCAGGGCGGGGAGGAGGGCCTCCGGCTCACCCTGCGCTACGACTCGCGGCGCTTTCGCGGCCAGGCGGCGCGCCGCCTGGCCGGCCGCCTGGCCGCGCTGCTGGGCTCGGTGGCCGCCCGGCCCGAAGCCCCGCTAGCCGACCATCCCGCGCTCGCAGAGGAAGAGCTGGGCCTCTGGCGGGAGCTGTCGGTGGCGCCGCCCGCTGCCGGGGCCGCCGCTCGCGGTCGGGATGGCAAGACCCTCTCCGCGGTCTTCGAGGAGCAGGTGGACCGCGACCCGGAGCGTCTCGCCGTGGTGGCCGGAGAGGAGCGTCTGACCTTCCGCGAGCTCGATGCGCGGGCGAACCGCCTGGCCTGGCACCTGCGCGCCACGGGAGCCGGGCCGGAGGTGCCCGTGGCCCTGTGCCTGGAGCGCTCGGCCGAGGCGCTGGTCGCCCTCCTAGCCGTCTGGAAGGCGGGCGCCTTCTACGTCCCCCTCGATCCCACCCAGCCGGCGGGGCGCCTGGCCTACATCCTCACCGATACGGGAGCGCCTCTCCTGGTCACCGACTCGCGCCTGGCCGCCGGCCTGCCCGCC
>DASPJI010000440.1:0-14884 GCA_035628695.1 Thermoanaerobaculia bacterium
CGGGCGTCCCCCACACCAGCCTGCGCTGGCACTACCGGAGCACCCACGAGTCATTGATCACGTTTTCGAACGTCAGCTTCTACGACGGCGGCCTCTTCACCTTCCCCAGCACCGAGACCGACAGCCACGCGCGGGGCGTCCAGTTCGAATATGTGGAAGATGGCGTCTATGAGGGCAAGGGGGTGAACCTGACGGAGGCCCGGCGAGTGGCCGACGCGGTCATGCGCCACGCCCGGGAGACGCCGGACCTCTCCCTGGGCGTCGGGACGTTCAGCCTGCGCCAGCAACTCGCCATCCAGGACGAGCTCGAGGCGCGGCGCCGCCAAGACCCGAGCGCCGAGGGGTTCTTCGCGCCGAAGGAGGAGGGGGGCTTCTTCGTCAAGAACCTGGAGAACATCCAGGGCGATGAGCGTGACGTCATCTTCCTCTCCGTCACCTATGGTCGAGGTCCGGACGGCAAGATCCGTCACCATTTCGGACCGATCAACGGCGAGAACGGCTGGCGGCGCCTGAACGTGCTGACCACCCGGGCGCGCCGGCACATGCGGGTCTTCTCCTCCATGCGCGGGGACGAGATCAACTCCGCTCAGACCACCTCGCGCGGCGCCAAGCTGCTGCACGAGTTCCTTCTCTATGCCGAGCACGGCCGCCTGGAGGTCCCCATGGAGGCGGCGGCCGGCAGCGACGACGAGCGGCTGCTGGAGAAGGACGTCCACAACGAGCTGACCCGGCACGGCATCCGTCTCCAGCCGCGGGTGGGGATGGCGGGCTATCGGATCGACTTCGGCGTCCTGGACGACGCCGCGCCCGGCCGCTTCCTCTGCGGCATCGAGTGCGACGGCCCGGCCTACAGGGATGCCGAGACGGTGCGCGACCGCGACCGGCTGCGCCACGAAGTGCTGGAGGCCCGGGGCTGGACGTTGCTGCGGGTCTGGTCGACCGACTGGTTCAAGGACCGTCCGGGACAGGTGGATCGCCTGCTGCGGCAGATCGAGGAGGCCCGGCAGCGGGCGGCCCTCATCCCCGCCCCCTCTCCCATGATCGAAATGGAAGATGTACGGGCGGGGCTTTCCCTCGCCCGGGACGGGGCGAGCCCCTCCCCTACATCAGAGAATTCGTCCCCCCAGGCCCGGCTCCCCTTCCCCCAGTACCCTCCAGCAAGCCGCTACGCCGGCCTGCCCGCCGAGAGCATCCCGCCCGAAGCCTATCGGGAGATGATCGTCGGGGTCCTGCGGCAAGCCGGGAGCCTGGAGAGGAGCGAGCTGATCAAGGAGGTCCGCGCCCTCCTGGGCTACAAGCGCACGGGATCGAAGCTCGAAAAAGCGATCGGTTCCGTGATCGACGACCTGCTGGCCCGCGGGGTCCTGGGCGAAGGCAGCTCGGGGCTCCGGCTGCGGGAGTGAATCGGAGGACCATGCTCGCCCTCGTCAACGCCGTCGATCCATTCATCTCCACCCTGGCCCTGGTCGGCGTGGTGGTCATCGTCTCGGCCCTGCTCTCCGGCCTGATCGAGCGGAGCGGGGTCCCCCAGGTCGGGGTGCTGCTGGCTCTCGGGGCGATCCTCGGGCCGGTGGGCCTGGGGCTGATCGATGTCACCCTGGACTCGCCGGTGCTGCGCGCGGTCTCCGTGCTCAGCCTGGCGCTGGTGCTGTTCACCGACGCGCTGTCGATCAACCCGGCCGAGGTCCGGCAGCACAGCAAGCTGACCCTTTTGATCCTCGGGCCGGGGACGATCCTGGCGGCGGCGCTGATCAGCTTCGCGGCCTGGTGGCTCCTCGGCCTCTCGGTCCCGAACGCCGCCATCCTGGGCGCCGCGCTCGCCTCGACCGATCCGGTGCTGCTGCGCGGCCTGCTGCGCCGCAGGGACATCCCGACGGTGGCCCGGCTGGGGCTTAAGCTCGAGAGCGGCCTGAACGACGTGGTGCTCCTGCCGATCGTGCTGGTCGCCATGGTCTTTCTGGGGAGCCGCCACATCGACGACGGGCGGGACTGGTCGAGCATGGGGATCCAGCTCTTCCTGCTCGGACCCGGGGCCGGCGTGGTGGTGGGGCTCCTGGGAGTGGCGGCGCTCGACCTGGTACGGCGGCGCATCGGCGTGCGACGCGACTACGAGTCCCTCTATTCGCTGGGGATCGCCTTCGCCGCCTATGCCGGCGCCGAGGCACTCCACGGCAGCGGCTTCCTGGCCGCCTTCGCCGCCGGCCTGACGATCTCGATCTTCGACGTCGACCTCTGCGACTGCTTTATGGAGTACGGCGAGACCACGTCGGAGCTGGCGCTCCTCTTCACCTTCGTGCTGCTCGGCAGCTCGCAGATCTGGAGCGGGTTGACGGTGCTGAGCGGTCCGGCGTTGCTCTTCGCGTTGATCGCCATGCTGGCCCGGCCGGCCGCCCTGCTGGCCGCGCTGGGACCGGCGCGGCTGCCCCGTCGCAGCCTGATCCTGATCACCTGGTTCGGACCGCGCGGCCTGAGCTCGCTGCTCCTGGTGCTGCTCCCGGTCTTCGCCGGCCTCCCGGGCAGCGATCAGCTCTTCGCCTATTGCAGCCTGGTGGTCCTGCTCTCCGTCCTGATCCACGGCGGCTCGCTGATGCTGGTCGGCCGCTGGAGTCTCACCGGCAAGACCGCCGGGCCGGCGGAGACCGCGCCGTCAGCGCCACCCTCCCCTTCCCCCCTGCGCGTCCTCCCTTCGGAGCCAGACCTCCCCTCCCCGACCGAAGAAAGGATCAGCCTCAACGAAGTCCGCCGCCTCTGGGACCAGGGAGAGCCGGTGATCGTGCTGGACGTGCGGCGCGAGCGGGCGCTGGCGGAGAGCGATTCGACGGTCCAGGGGGCCGTGCGGCTCGATCCGGACCGCGCCGTCGCCGACGCGGAGCGCTTGCATCTGCCAAAGGAGGCTTGGCTGATCGCCTTCTGTGCCTGAAAGGCCGAAGCCACGAGCGCCCGTGTGGCGCTCGAGCTCCGGCGGACCGGCTGGCCCCGCGCCTTCGCCCTCACCGGCGGCTGGGAAGCCTGGCAGGCCGCCGGCCTGCCGATGGAGCCCTTGAAGAAGGAGTGAGGGGGCCGGTTCAGCCCCGTGCTAGCATCCGGCGCATGGAGAAGCTCAAGGGTTCCCAACGGAAGTGGCTGCGTGGCATGGCCCACGCGTTGAAGCCGGTGGTCCAGATCGGCAAGCAGGGTCTCACGGAGGGGGTGATCAGCCAAGTGGACACGGCGCTCGCCGACCACGAGCTGATCAAAGTCCAAGCCGTCGCCTCCAAGGAAGAGAAGCAGGAAGTCGGGCGGCAGCTCGAGGAGGCCACCGGCGCCGAGGTGGTCGGCCTCATCGGCCACATCCTCATCCTGTTCCGTCAGAACGCCGACCCCGAGAAGCAGTTGTACGAGCTGCCGGAGTGAGCATCGCCGCTTCGCGGCCGGGCCGTGTTCCCACCATGGCCGCAACGGCACCGTATACCGCCGCCCTGCACCAGTACTCCCGCACGGGATCGATCCCGGAGAGAGAAAAGAGGCTCAACGCGGCGTGGAACACCACGGCCAGCGGAAGGCTTCCGTCCGTCCTGAGAGACAGCCACGTGAACAGAACCGAATACGAAACGATCAGCAGCACGAAGGCGGTGAACGGAAGGCCGTGATGAGGGTAGCCTGGTAGAAAGAAGTTCGGCAGATGCCAGAGAGCCCACACCAGGCCGAGCACCAGGCTGCTCGCGAGAGCCGGCCATCGTCCGAGGAGATAGGGCAGAGCGAAGCCCCGCCATCCCACCTCCTCACCCACGATCAGGAAGGCCAGAACGATGCCCACCGGCGCGATCGGCGTCAGGAAGAGCGCCGGAGCCGGACCGGTCAACCGGCCATACGGGAACCAGCAACAGCAGTGGGAGCACCACAGCGGCCACCAACCACTTCGCGTGGTGACGGCGGAGGGCGAATCTCCGCCAGATCCCCCTCAGGCCTTCACGACCTTCGAGTGCCCAGAGGACGACGAAGGCGCCGATCAATGGGCCGAAGAGGCCAAGCAGCGGAAGCAGCAGCGAATAGCGCATGCCGGCCGCAAGGGGCCAGGTGATGCCGAAGGCGATCAGCACGAACGCTGTCAACGGAGACCGCTGAACGATCTCTTTCATCAGCCGCGGCCGAAGCGTGCCGCGATGCCGCCGAAGAGCAGGATTTTCATCGGGGCTCAGAGTAGCACGGGGTGCGGGAGCGGACCCTCCCCGGCACCGCTCCCGCGTGCGCCTTACCGGCCCGGCGGCGCCCGTCTCGGGCCAAGCCGTGCGCGTGTCGGGCGAAGCCAGGCCTCTCGCAGGCCGCGCCACGCCCTCGACAGGCGAAGCCATGCCTGCCTCCGGCCACGCCATGCCTGCGTCAGGCACGGCCGAGCCCTCGACAGGCATGGTGGTGCCCGCCTCGGGCACCGCCGTGCCCGCGACAGGCCGCGCCATGCCAGCCGCGGGCGACGCCACGCCCGTGTCAGGCGTGGCCGTGCCCACCTCACCAGCGGTCCTTGCCCCCTCGGCTCTCCCTGTTTAGACTGCTCGCATCATGACGCGTCATCCCGGGGAGTGGGGGGAGGAGCTGGCGGCCAGCACTCTTTCAGGACCCTCCAGAGCTCCTGGCGCGGGCGCTGCACGCGTCCCCGGGCTCACGCTCGTGGCGCATCCGGACGTCCGCCGGGTCGGCGAGCGCGTGGCGCTGCCCGAGATCTCCTCGGGGCGCGCCGTGGAGCTGTCGCGGCTGGTCCCTCTGTTCTCTCCACCGGACGGCGGCGCTCCCGAGCCTCTCGCCGATCTCCATTTGAGCCGGAACCCTCTGCTCCTCGGCCCGGGGACCGAGCCCGGATCGGTGCTGCTGCGCCGCGGCGGCGCGCCGACCAGCCTGGAGGTGGACGGCCGGCCGGTGGGGAGCGAGCACCTGTGCTCGGCGGCCGATGTCGAACGGGGAGCCGTGCTACTGCTCGCCGAGCGGATCGTCCTGCTGCTCCACCGGATGCCACCGGCGCCGCCCCGGGAGGCCGAGCGGTTCGGGTTGCTCGGAGACGGCGCCGCGATGGCCCGGTTGCGCGCGGACATCCGGCGCGTCGCGGACCTGGAGGTCGCCGTCCTGCTGCGGGGAGAGACCGGCACAGGCAAGGAGCTGGTCGCCCGCGCGATCCATCGGAGCAGCCCGCGGCGCTCCCGTCCCTATCTAGCGGTCAACATGGGCGCGATCCCTCCCCCGCTGGCTGCCGCGGAGCTGTTCGGCGCGGCGCGCGGCGCCTTCACCGGCGCCGACCAGCGGCGCACCGGCTATTTCAGCCAGGCGCATAACGGCACGCTGTTCCTCGACGAAATCGGCGAGACCCCGGCGGAGGTGCAGGCCCTGCTGCTGCGCGCCCTGGAGACCGGCGAGGTCCAGCCGGTGGGGGCGGAGGCGCCGCGGCGCGTGGACGTGCGGGTCCTCGCTGCCACGGACGCGGACCTGGAGGAGGCCATCGCCGCCGGCCGCTTCCGCGCGCCGCTCCTCCACCGGCTGAACGGCTACGAGATCCGTCTCCCGGCGCTGTGCGAGCGGCGAGAGGATTTCGGCCAGCTCTTCTTCGCCTTTTTGCGCCAGGAGCTCGAAACCCTGGGAGAGGAGGAACGGCTGGCCGACCCCGGGCCGCGCGGCGCCGCCTGGCTGCCGGCTCCCCTGGTCGCCCGCCTGGCCGCCGCGGACTGGCCGGGCAATGTGCGCCAGCTCCGCAACGCGGCCCGCCAGATCGCGATTAGCAACCGGGGCGCTGCGCAGGCCGTGCTGCCGCCGGCCGTGCTGGGACCCCTCGAGCGCCAGCGCGCCGGCGCCTCCGGCGAGCGGCCGGCCGCGCCGGCTCCCCGCCCCACCTACCGGCGCCCCGCGGACGTGGGAGAGGAAGAGCTGCTGGCCGCGCTCGCCGCCAATCGCTGGAAGCTGGTCGCCACCGCGGCGCAGCTCGGGCTCTCGCGCACCGCGCTCTACACCTTGGTCGATCGCTGCGCCGGCATCCGCAAGGCGGCGGATCTGGACCGGGCCGAAATCGCCGAGGCGATGGCGCGGCACGGGAAGGATCTGGACGCCATGGTCGAAGAGCTGCGGGTCTCCCGTCATGGGCTGCAGCTCCGCATGACCGAGCTGGGGCTGTAGGAGACGCTTGGAAAGCTCCCGCGTCGGCCCCTATCTGCTCACCGGCCGGCTCGGCGCCGGCGGCATGGGTGTGGTCTACGACGCCTGGGACGAGCGGCTGGAGCGTCGCGTCGCCATCAAGCGGGTGCAGCCCGATCCGGCCGGCGGTCCGCCCGATCCGCGCCGCCGCGAGCGCCTGCGCCGGGAGGCCCGCGCCGCCGCCCGGCTGTCCCATCCGGCCATCGTCCAAGTCTTCGACGTCGTGGAGACGGACGAGGCGGACTGGATCGTCCTCGAGCTGGCGGAGGGGCCGACCCTGGCCGAGCTGCTGCGCCAGGGGCCGCTGGATTTCGCGCGCCTGCTCCCGCTCGCCCGCGAGTTGGCGGAGGGCCTCGCCGAGGCGCACGGCCGGGGGATCCTGCACCGGGACCTCAAGGCCGAAAACGTGGTGGTCACCCGTTCGGGTCACGCGAAGATCCTGGACTTCGGCCTCGCGAAGCGCTTCTGGCCCGCGGCCTCCGGGTCCGGCGACGGCCTCTCGCGCGAAGGCGAAATCGTAGGCACGCCCCGGGCCATGTCTCCCGAGCAGGCCAACGGCGAGGCGCTCGATCCGCGTTCGGACCTCTTCTCTCTCGGCACCCTCCTCTATGAGACGGTCACCGGCGTCTCCCCGTTCGCGGCCGCCACGCCGGTCGAGACGCTGCACCGGGTCTGCTCCCACCAGCCGCCGCCGGCGGCGGCGCTCAACCCGGCCGCCCCCCTGGTCCTCTCCGAGCTGATCGGCCAGCTCCTGGAGAAGGACCGGGAGCGCCGGCCCGCGGACGCGTCCCAGGTGGCCACCCGGCTCGCCGCGCTCCAGGAGAGCTGCAGCGGCAGCGGCGCCCGCTCCTCGCGGCCCGAGCTCGAACAAGAGCCCACGGTCGCGGACGTCACCGTGCCCGCCCCGCGCCGACTCCTGTCGAAGTCCCGGGCGGGATGGAAGCGATGGGGCGCCGGCGGGCTCATCCTCTTAGTAGTGGGCGCCACCGTGCTCGCCTGGGTCCTGCGCCATCGCGAGCCCCTCTACGTCGCCGTGGCGGAGCCGCAGGTCCCTGCCGGGGCCGCCGATGCCGAGACGGCGGCGCTCGCCGCGGCAGGTCTCCGGGCCGCCCTGTTGCGTGACCTCTCCGGGCTCAACCGGATCGCGGTCCTGACGCCGGAGCCCGGCTCCTCGCCGGCGCCGCGAAGCCTCGCCCGGGAGCTGGCCGCGGACGAGGTGCTGGTGCCGCGCCTCGACTGTGCCGGACGGGACTGCCGGATCACCCTGAGCCGCCTTCTGGCCGCGGATGGACGCCTGCTGCGGAGCGAAACGTTCTCGGCGCCGGTCGACGACCTCCTGTCGATCGCCGCCGCGGTCGGCCCGGCGCTCCGGCGGGCCTATGCGGGCTTCTCCTGGCGTCCGGCGATCGCGGGCCGAGAGATCGGGCGCAGCGAATGGGAGCGGTACGTGCGGCTCAACCGGGAGTATTGGGAGCACCGCGGCGGCTCGCCGCCGCAGCGCCTCCTGGCCGAGGCGGGGGCGTTGCGGCGGGAGTCGCCGCGTTTCGTCGAGGTGATCCTCCTGGAGGCGAACCTGCGGAGCCTCCGCTTCTTCGCCTCGCGGGACCCGGTGGACGCGAAGAGGGCGCGCGAGCTCCTGGACAAGGCGCGGCGCCTCGCTCCCGGCGATCCCCGGCCCTTGCGGCTCCTCGCGATCGTCACCGTGTCCTCCGAGCAGCTCGGCGACGCCGAAGCCGCCATCGCCGAGCTCGAAAAGCGGCTCCCGGGAGATGCGGGGGCGGGCGTCCTGCGGGCGCACCTCGACGAACGCGCGGGCCGGCCGGACGAAGCTCTGGCAGGAATGCGCGCCGCGGTCCGGCGCCGCCCGGGACAATCCAATCTCCTGGGCCTGGCGAATATGGAGTCGCGCCTGGGACGGATGGACGAGGCGCGGCGGACCCTGGCCACCCTCCTCCAGCGTTTCCCGCATGATCGCAACGCCCGCTCGTTCCTGGCGCAGCTCGAGCTGGGCTCCGGCAGCGCCGAGACCGCGGCCCGTCTCTACGCCGAGCTGGTGCGGACCGAGCCCACCTTCACCGAGCTCACGAACCTGGGAGTTGCGCAGCTCCTGCTGGGGCGATACGACACCGCGGCGGCGAGCTTCCGGCAGGCCCTCGGTCTCGTTCCGGACAGCCCCGCGGCCGTCCTCAATCTCGCCGATGCCGAATGGCTGCGCGGCCGGAAGACCGAAGCGGCGGCGCTCTATCGCAACGTGATCGATCTGGCGGCCCGCGATCCCGCGCCCACCTTCTGGCAGACCCAGACCATCCGCGCCCAGGCGCTGGCCCACCTGGGCAGGCGCGACGAGGCGGTGGCCGCCGTCCAGCAGGCGCTCCGCGCCGCGCCGGACAATCCCCAAGTCGCGTACGAGGCGTCCCTGGTCTACGCCCTCGTCGGCGATGCCGCGTCGGCGCGCGTCAATGCCGGGCGGGCGCGCGCCGCCGGCTATGACCGGCGCTGGTTTTCCTTCCCCTGGTTCGACCGCGTCGGCCTCGAGCGCTGACCCGCTCTACCTTGCATCGTTAGGATCAGGAGGGCGCATGGTGACGATCGTTGGATCGGTGCCGAAGAACTTTCCATCAGGGGTCTCGACGAGGACGAAAAATGAGAATTCCCGGGTCCCCTCCGGGCTCACGATCCGAATATCGCTCTCCCTATCACTCTTTCGGATGACCGTGGCCTCGGAAGGCTGGGCAATCGGCGCAAACTCCGTTCCTGTCGCCGGGGGAGCCGCGGATTGCTGAATGGTCCACTGGATCGGGAAGGAGGGAAAGCGGACACGGGATGTCTTGAGCCGAAGGACGATCAGTCCGCTTTCAGTAGGGATGAGAATCCGGCCGTCCTGCGAGATCCCCGATCCTGAAAAGGAGACCCTGTTGTCTCTAAACTTGACATTGACCTCACGCTGCGTGGTGTTCATGCCGTTCCTCCTTGCTTGGATGGCCGGAAGCCTAGCATGCCTCGGAGCCGATTGTCGGACCGTCCGGCGGACGGTCCGACAGTGATGGACAGTCGGCGCCGCTCCTGCGCTCGACCTATTAATTCCTTTGTTTTCAGCCACTTGACCCTCCATGTACCACGGGTACGGCGCTTGCCCTTCCAGCGGGGCATCCGCCCGGAAGCGCGTGGCTCCCGCGGCGGCGGAAGAGAAAGATTTTGATTTGAAAAGGAGGGTTTCATGATCATCCAGACGCCGTTCGTCCGCCGTCTTCTCCCTCTCGCCCTGGCCTGCGGCCTCGCCGCGATGGCTCCGGCCACTCAGGCCCAGCCCGCTCCCGACCTTTTCACGCCTCTGCCCACGGAAGCGCCTCGGGGCCTGAACGCGACGCAGAGACAGTATCTCGGCCACATCGAGCAGCGCCCCACTACGATTTCAGTCACCCTCGGGCGCGTAGACGTGGCCGCGCTCGAGAGGGACAAGATGCGCATCACCGTGTCGCCGACGAAGGCGCTCGTCTTGACGAAGGACGAGGTGACAGCGCGCGACGAGGCGGGCTTCACCTGGGTCGGCTCGTTCCCCGGCGCCTCCGGCCAGACGATCCTCGTCGTCAGCGACGGCAACATCACCGGAACCATCCGGGATGAGACGACCTTCTATCAGCTCGAGCCGGTCGGCGGCGGCATGCACGCGTTAGTCGCCGTCGACCCCTCGCGCTTCCCACCGGACGACTCTCCCGAGTTCAACCGCGAGCAGAAGCGCCGTCGCACCGGACCGGACAAGACCCCGGTTTTCGTTCCGCGGACGAATCAAAGCCTCGTCGAGATCGACGTGCTGGTCGCCTATACGACCAAGGCAAAGGCGACGGTGGCAGACATCGACGCGATGGTGGACCTCGCGATCGCGGAGACAAACCAAGCCTACAAGAACAGCGGCATCGCCATCGAGCTGAAGCTCGTGGACAGCTTCGAGTTGGTGGGCTATTCGGAAACCGGGAAGTCGCCCGCGGACGTCCTCGCCGACTTCAAGGGCAGGCAGGAGGTCAACACGAGGCGGGCGTTCAGCGGCGCAGACGTCGCCGTCCTTCTGGAGAACCTCAACACCGACAACTGCGGGCTGGCGGACGTGATCCTGGCCGGACCATCGACTGCCTTCGCCGTCGTCAAAATCTACTGCGCGGCCGCAAACCTGAGCTTCGCTCATGAGGTCGGCCATCTACAGGGCGCGCGGCACAACCCGGAGAACGACACGAACGACTGGCCCTTTAGCTACGGTCACGGGCTTCAGCACCCGGCGAGCAATGCGACGCAGCGCTTCCGCACGGTCATGGCCTACCCCTGCACCACACCCTGCGATCCGCGGATTTCGTACTTCTCGACCCCGAATCGGAGCTACAACGGCGTCCCCGTGGGGACGGCGGCCCGGAACGACAACGCCCGCGTGCTCAACGAGACCGCGAAGCAGGTGGCCGATTTCATGAACCGCCCATTTCACGGTTATCGCTTCTGCGCGCTCGAGCACGGGCGCTGCGGCTTCTACGGCACCAAGAACGTCGCATACGGTGCGAACGGCAAATTCTACTACAAGACGGCGGCCGGCGGCCTCGACTGCAACAACGGCACCTTTGGTGATCCGATCTTCGTGAACAAAGCCTGCTATGTCGGACCTGAGTTTTACGACTTTTGCGCAAAAGAGGGCGAGCGCTGTAATTTCACCGGCACCATGAACGTCGCCTACGGTACGGACGGCAAGTTCTTCTATAGGACGGCCACCAGCGGTATCGACTGCAACAATGGCACCTTTGGCGATCCCATCAAGGAGAACAAGGCCTGCTACGTCGGGCCCGTGGGAACCACGTTCTGTGCCACCCAGGACGACCAGTGCAGCTTCGTCGGGTCCAAGACCGTCGTCTTCGGCACCCACGGATACTGGGTCTCGACCCGCGCGACCGACGGCGTGAGATGCGACACCAGCACCTTCGGCGAAGTCGTCTTCCCGGACGGTGTGAAAGCATCCTGCTATATCGTCGTCGAGTGAGCTCGAAGTCGTGAGGTTCGGGCGGCGCCCGGTGGTACCATCCGCGCGTGATCTCCAAGAACGCCGTTTTCTTCCTCACTCTGTTTCTGGCCGCGGCCCTGCCGGCCGCGGCCGCCGATCCCAAGCCCATGACTCCCCAGATCTCTCCCGAATCTCCGGCGACGGTGGACGCCGCGGCGGCCGAGCGGCTGGCGAAGCTGGCCCTGGCCTGCGTCCACAAGGAGTACCCCAACAAGATCGCCCATGTGCTCAACGGCGACGGCGACGTCAAGCCGCCGCGCGAGCTGACTCCGGCGTTCTATGGCTGCTACGACTGGCACTCGGCCGTGCACGGTCACTGGCTGCTGGCCCGCCTGGCGCGCCGGTTCCCGGAGGCTCCCTTCGCCGCACCGGCGCGGGCGGCGCTGGCCAGGAGCCTGACGCCGGCCAACATCGCGGCCGAGGTGAAGTACATCGAGGGGACGGGGCGCGCCACCTTCGAGCGCCCCTACGGCCTCGCCTGGCTGCTCCAGCTCGACGCCGAGCTGACCGAGTGGGACGACCCGCAGGCGCGGCAGTGGGCGGCGACCCTCCATCCGCTGACCCAGGCGGCGGTGGGACGCCTCCGCACCTGGCTCCCCAAGCTCTCCCACCCCATCCGCACCGGCGAGCACAACCAGACCGCCTTCGGCCTGGGGCTGATCCTCGACTGGGCGCGGAGCAAGGCGGGTGATCCCGAGGCCGCGGCGCTGTTCGAGACCCGCGCCCGCGACCTGTTCCTCGGCGACCGCCTCTGCCCCATCGACTACGAGCCCTCGGGCGAGGACTTCCTCTCCCCCTGCCTGGGCCAGGCCGATCTGGTCCGGCGGCTCCTCACTCCCGCCCAATTCGCCGTCTGGCTGGAGGCCTTCCTGCCCCAGATCCCGCGGGACGGCGGCACCGGCTGGCTCACCCCCGGCGTGGTCACCGATCCCACGGACGGCAAGCTCGCCCATCTGGACGGGCTCAACCTGAGCCGCGCCTGGATGCTCGAAGGGATCGCCTCGGGCCTGCCCCAGGGCGACCCGCGCCTCCCCGCCCTGCGCGCCGCCGCGGCCGCCCATCGCGAGTCCGGCCTGCGCGCCGTCACCGGCGAGCACTACGAGGGCGGCCACTGGCTCGGCAGCTTCGCCACCTACCTGGTCACCGGACGCGGGTTGAAGTAGGTCGCGCCGCGCACCCCCCAATAAAAAGGGCCACCCTCGCGGGTGGCCCTCTTCACTTCAGCCTGGTGGGTTCGGTTAGAACCGCACCCGGACCGCCGCCTGGTACTGCCGCGGCACGCCGAGGTTGTTGTACGCGTTCGCCCGGCCGAAGTTCGGGTTGCGGGTGAAGCGCCAGGCGTTGTTCGACAGGGTGCCGGTGAACATCGTCTGGTTGGTGGTGGTGATGAACTCGTTCTCGGTGTTGAAGACGTTGAAGACCTCACCGATCAGCTCGAGCTCGATGATGTTGAAGTCGAAGGACTTCGAGAGCCGCAGGTCGAAGTTCGTGAAGTCCGGCTGGTCGCGCTCGTTGCGGTCCTCCATGCGCGCCCCCTGCCCGGCCAGGAAGGCCGCGAGCTGCTGCGGCGACATGCCGTTGGCGAGCGTCAGGTCGATGACGTTACCGCTGCCGTCGACGAACACCGGGGTGTCCACGCTCTGGGAGTCGATGCCGTTCAGGCCGATGAAGCCGGTGTCGATGCCGGCCGTGTAGGGGGTGCCGCTGCGCCAGAGG
Source organism: Thermoanaerobaculia bacterium (assembly GCA_035628695.1). GTDB lineage: Bacteria > Acidobacteriota > Thermoanaerobaculia > Multivoradales > UBA5704 > DASPJI01. Next base: position 12,902 of record DASPJI010000440.1, read on the forward strand.
AAGATGCCGGAGAGCATGACGCCCCAGGGCAGCTCATAGGTGCCGGACATGACGACGCGGTGGGTGACGTCGTAGTCGGCGCGCCCCTCGCTCAGCGAGGGGTTGAAGGGATCGAGGCTGAACGAGCTCGAGGTGCTGCGCTCGTTGGAGTCCTGGTCGATCGCCTCGGACCAGGTGTAGTGGGCGAGAAGGGTCAGCGGCAGGGCGCCGATGGCGCGCTTGCGGGCCGAGACGGTCAGCGAGGTGTACTCGCCCTCGCCGTCGCTGCGGTGCTGGCGGACCGCCTGCAGCTCTGGGTACGGCCGGCTGGGGCTGGTCTGGCTGTAGACCGGCAGGTTGCCGTAGCTGAACCCGGCAGGCGCGATGTTGGAGTTGATCAGCCGCTGGGCGTTGTCGATCTGCGCGTAGACCGCCTCGAGGCCGACGCTGAACGACGCGCCGATCTGCTGCTCGAAGCCGAGGCTGCTGCGCAGGCTCTCCGTCGCCTCCAGGTCCGGCGAGACGGTGGTGACGGTGCTGGCGGTCCGCGCGAAGACGGCGAACTGCTCCGGCGTCAGGATGGCGGGATAGGTCGGACAGGTCGCGGTGGCGCAGTTGACGCTGATGCGGTTGTAGAGGCCGGCGATCTCGGCGAGCGGCGCCGCGTAGAGGATCGACGGCAGGTAGTTGTAGTACTGGCCGACGCCGCCGCGCAGCACGGAGCGGCCGTCCCCCCGGACGTCATAGGCGAAGCCGAAGCGCGGGGCGAAGTTGTCGTCGTCGTCGTTGAAACTCTGCAGGAACTCGGGGCGGGTGGGATAGACGTTGCCCACCGGCTCGGGGATCGACTGGAAGTCGTAGCGGACGCCGAAGTCGAGGGTCAGCCTCTCGCCCACAGACAGGGTGTCCTGGAGGAAGGCGCCCCAGCTGTCATAGTCGAAGGAGTTCAGGCCCAGCGTCGGGCCGTAGCCCTGGTCCAGGCGGCTCGGCCGGTTGGCCAGGAAGTCCGCGACGGTGTTGAACATCCACTGTCCGCCCGCCTCGCGGGGGAAGAGGTTGTCGATCTCGGTCTGCAGGTACTCGGCGCCCACCTTGAACTGGTTGCGGCCCACGGCGTAGCTGAGCTGGTCCTTGATCTGCCACTTGGTCTCGTCGGTGCGGTTGGGCAGGAACTCGCTGCGGCCGAAGGTGAAGTTGTTCACCTCGCTGACGATGGTCTCGGGCAGGTTGTCGGTGAAGGCGAAGATGGGCCGCTCCTCGATGCCGTACTGCACGATGAGCTGGTTGGCCACCGAGCTGCCGAAGATCGAGTCGGCCTGCAGGACGGTGCTCTCCACCTTGTTGAACTCGTCACCGTTGTTCGACAGGATGTCGCCCGAGCCCTCGCTGGGGAAGTTGTTGTAGTCGGACGAGTTGTAGCGCAGCGAGGCGTGGTGCGAGGTGGCCAGGTTGCCGTCCAGCTTGACCAGGTAGGTCTCCTGGTCCTGCCGGCTGTCGAAGCGGACCTCGTTGTCGAGCGAGTTGCCGATGAGCCCCTCCACCCGCGTCAGGAACGCCTGCTGGACGTCGGCCGGCAGGGAGGTGAAGCGGGAGGTGGTGCGGACGTCCGGCGCCAGCAGCGGCTCGGAGATGTCCTGGAAGTCGGCGTTGACGAAGAAGAAGAGGCGGTCGCGCACGATGGGGCCGCCCAGCGCCAGACCGTACTGGTCGGAGTCGCGGGCCTCGGCGGTCTCGGTGACCGGCAGGCCGTTGACCGTGGGCGAGCGCTCGTCACCCCAATCGGAGTCGCGGCGGAAGAAGAAGAGCTCGCCTTCCAGCTCGTTGGTGCCGCTCTTGGTGACGGCGTTGATGGTGGCGCCGACGCCGCGGGCGTACTCGGCGCTGTAGGTAGAGCGGATGACCTGGAACTCGCGGATCGCCGCCTGGCTGAACACGAACGGCGCCTCGGTGCCGCCGCGCTCCTCGCCGAAGAAGTCGGAGTTGGCCTCGGCGCCGTCGATGTTG
>DASPJI010000441.1:0-8456 GCA_035628695.1 Thermoanaerobaculia bacterium
GTTGACGTTGAGCCCCGCGGCCAGAAGCTCCCCCAGGATGCCGGGGGCCGAGCCGGTGATGGCGAAGTAGGCGAGGAACCCGGGGTGGTTCCAGTGGGTGACGTTGGGCTCGATCAGACGCTCGTAGTCGTCGAGCAGCCGGTCCAGGGTCTCCGGGGACGCGGGCGGCGCCGCCGGCAGGGCGCCGGCCACGTCGCCGGGGGAGACCGGCGGCAGCACGGGGTAGTCCCCCACCCGGCCGAGATAGTCGGCCACCCGGTCGGCGGCGCGGTGGAGCGCCCGCCGGAGCTCGTGGTCCGGGAGGTCTCCGGGCGGAAGGTCTCCAGCATGGTCTTCGGACATGGGGGGATTGTCCGGGATCGGCCGGAAAGAGAAAAGGGGCGGCCGGCACGTGGCCGGACGCCCCTCCGCGATCCGAGCGGTCTGACGCGGTGCGGGTTACGGGGCGTTGGTCGCCACGCCCTTGCGCTTGAGCTCGTCGTCGATCACCTTGGTGATCTGCTCGAGCGGCACGGCGCCGTTGATGAACCGGCCGTTGATGAACATGGCCGGGGTGCCGCTGACGCCGGCGGCGGAGCCGGCCTCGAAGTCGGCCTTGACCTGGGCGGCGTACTGGCCGGAGTCGAGGCAGGTGTTGAACTTCCCGGCATCGAGGCCGAGGCCGGCGGCGGCCGTCTTGAGCTGGTCGACGGCGAGCGCCTGCTGGTTCTGGAACATGGCATCGTGCATCTCCCAGAACTTGCCCTGCTCATGGGCGCAGAGGGAGGCCTCGGCCGCCTTCTGGGCGTTCTGATGGAAGCTCAGGGGGTACTGACGGAAGACCAGGCGCACCTTGTCCCCGTACTTGGCCCTCACCTGCTCCAGGGTCGGATTGATGCGGGAGCAGAACGGGCACTCGAAGTCGGAGAACTCGACGATGGTCACCGGCGCGTTGGCGGGTCCCTTGGAGGGACCGGTCGCCGCCACCTCGACCCGGTCGGGCTCGAGGAGGTAGTCCACCTTGTACTTGGCCTCGAGCTGCTTGTAGAAGCCCTCTTCGGCCTCGGTCTTGCGCTGCCCCTCCAGGTACTGCTTGATCCGGGGGGTCACCGCCTCCTTGGTCATGTTCGGCGGAATCTGCGCCTTGTTCTGCTCGTAGAAAGCATCCACGTCGGCGTCGGTGACCGGGGCCGGCTTGACCTCGGCGAGGAGCTGCTCCTTGGTGACGCCCTTGGCCGCGGCCTCGGCCTCGACCAGACGCTGCTGGACGGCCTGGTTGAGCGTGCCCTCCAAGAGCTCGCGGCGCTGCTGCTGGTACTGCCGGTCGAGCTGGGCGAAGGCGTCCTTGGCGGTCGCCTGCACGTCGGCCTCGGTGATGACCTTGCCATTGACGCGGGCGAGCTCGCGGTTGCCGCCCTGGGCGTTCTGGCCGGCGGCGGCCTTGTCCTGAGCCGAGCAGGCCGGCAGCCAGACGCCGAGCGCGAGGATCAGGACCGCGCCGGATGCCGAGCGGCGCGCTGTCCAGTTACTGAAGAATGCTTTCATGAGGTGACTCCTTTGGCCATTAGCTTTCCAATACAACCTGCATACGAACGTCGCGGACTCTCCACGTCGAAATGGACGGGATATTTTAGCACAAGCCCAGACTAGCGCCCGGACCGAAGCCGACGGTTGAGCTCTCGCCGGGGGAGAACCTGAAACCGTCTCCTCAAATTCCGGTGCCGCTGGCCAGGTATTTCGCGACAAGCCCTTCGAGAATGCGTTCGGCCGAGACGCTGCGCAGGCGCATCGAGGGCCCTTCGAGGAGCGCCTCGGCCAGGGCGAGCCGGCCGCGGCGCCCCGCCGTACCAGGGGGAGCGCCGGGGGCGAGGTCGAGCGAGCGCAGGACGGCCGAGGCGGCCATCGCCCAGGGGCGGCCGGACCGCGGGTCCTCCCAGCCGCCGGCCTTGCCGGCCTGCAGAAGCGCCTCGGCCGCGGTCAGGAGATAGATGGGGGCGCCGCTGCCGGCGTAGGCTTCGAGGGCGGCGGCGAAGCCCCGCGCCAGCGGCTCCAGGCTCTCCGGGTCGACCGGCTCGGCCGGCCCGAGGAAGACGGCGAGCGAGCGGCTGCGCAGCGTCGGCAGCAGGTCGAGGCGCGACGGCGCCAGCAGGAAGAAATGGCGCGGCGCCGAGACGTGGGGCTCCTCCAGGTTCTTGAGCAGGGCGTTGGCCGCCTCGCCGGAGAGGGTCTCGGCGCTGGCGACGACGAAGACCTGCCCGCGCGCCTCGAAAGGGGACACCTGGGCGCCCTTGAGCAGCTCCCGGGTCGCCTCGACCGAGGTGGAGGTCTTGAGGTCCCGCTCCAGCACCTGGAAGTCGGGATGGAAGGGCGCCTCCTTCTTCCCACCCCCCTCCTCCTCCCCGGGGGCGCCGATCCGCCGGCAGTGCCGGCAGACGCCGCACGGCCGCTCCTCCGGCGCCGCGTCGCAGAGCAGGGTGCGGCCGAGGTCTACGGCGGCGGCGAGCCGCGTGGCGGCGGCGGCGCCGTGCAGGATGACCGAAGGGTAGAGCCGCCCCCGGCGGGCGGTCTCCCGCGTGGCCTGCAGCGCCGACATCTGCGGTATCTCCGGCAACGCGCTCACGCCGCCCCCTCCCCCAGCAGGCTCTCCAGGATGGCGAGGACCCGCTCCTGGGTCCTCGCCGCCGACCCCGACGAGTCCACCAGCCGGAACCGCCCCGGCTCCCGCGCCACCAGGTCGAGGAAGCCCTGCCGCACCCGGCCGTAGAACCCCAGGTCCTCGGCGTCCAGGCGGTCGGCGGTGCCGCGCCCCCGCCGCGCCGGCGAGTGGCCGCGGGCGCGGGCGTCCTCGGCCGGCAGGTCGAAGAGCAGGGTGAAGTCCGGCCTCCGGCCGCCGGTCGCCAGCCGGTCCACCTGCTCGATGAGGTCGAGGGGGACGCCGCGGCCGTAGCCCTGGTAGGCCCTGGTGGAGTCGGTGAAGCGGTCGCAGAGCACGACGCGGCCCTCGGCGAGGGCGGGCTCGATGACCTCGATCAGGTGCTGGCGGCGGCTGGCGAAGACCAGCAGCAGCTCCACCGTGCCGTCGACGCTCCCCCACTGCGGGTCGAGGAAGACGGCGCGCAGGGCGTCGCCCAGCGGCGTCCCGCCCGGCTCGTGGGTGACGACGTGCGGGATGCCGCGCTCCGCGAGCCAGGCCGCCGCCCGCCGCAGGTGGGTCGACTTGCCGCTGCCGTCGAGCCCCTCGAAGGTGATGAACCGGGGACGCATGCGGGGGCAACTTAGCACGAACCGGGGCTGGAGGGCCCTCGATCGACCTCCAGGGAGGACACAGAGGAGGCCAAAATAGACATCCGGCTATTCTGGAGGAGGAGCGGAGGGCCAATCTCGCCTAAAATGGTGGGCAGGGAGCACGATCAACGGAGGGACTCCCCGGGGCCGGAATTTGCATATTGTTCCGGAGCGAGTCGTATACCCCGGTCCGTCAACTCTCAACCATCTCATACTGAGGAGGAGCAGCATGGCAAGCAAGAAGGCGAGCACGGCAGGAAAGAAAGCGTCCGGCGGCGAGAAGCAGGGGGGCGGTGCCTTCATGAAGCCGATGCAGCCGGACGATGCCCTCGCGGCGGTGATCGGGTCCGACCCCATCCCGCGCACGGAAGTCACCAAGAGGATCTGGGACTACATCCGCTCCAACAACCTGCAGGACCCCAACGACAAGCGGACCATCCGTGCCGACGCGAAGCTCAAGCCGGTCTTCGGCGGCAAGGAGTCGGTCAGCATGTTCGAGATGACCAAGCTGGTCAACGGCCACCTCAAGGGCTGAGGCTTTCCACCCCGCCCAGGCCGGTACGGAGGCGCCCCCGGCGGGGCGCCTCCGTGTTTTCCCCCCCTTCGAGTACACTCCCCCGGTTCGGGAGCACAGCCCGGCGACGGAGACCCCCAGCCCCATGGAAGCCACAGCCGCGATCGGTACCCCCTTGCAGTGGGGCATGTTCCTCCTCCTGGTCGGGGTCATGCTGGCCCTCGACCTCGGGGTCATCAACCGCAAGGAGCACGAGATCGGCCTGCGCGAGGCGCTCTTCTGGAGCGTCGTCTGGACGGTCATCGCGCTGATCTTCAACGGCTGGGTCTACTACGAGTTCGGCTCGCAGGCGGGGCTGGAGTTCCTCACCGGCTACATCATCGAGCGCTCGCTCAGCTTCGACAACATCTTCGTCTTCATCGTCATCTTCAACTACTTCGCGGTGCCCGCCCGCTACCAGCACCGGGTGCTGTTCTGGGGCATCCTCGGGGCGCTGATCTCGCGCGGCATCTTCATCGCCATGGGCACGGCGCTGCTCACCCGCTTCGACTGGCTGATCTACGTCTTCGGCGCCTTCCTGGTCTACACCGGCTTCAAGATCCTCAAGGAGAAGGAGACCGAGGTCCACCCGGAGAACAACCCGGTGGTCAAGCTGTTCCAGCGCCTCATGCCGATGACCGCCGAGTACCACGGCAAGCGCTTCTTCGTGCGCCAGGCCGGGCGGCGGGTCGCCACCCCGCTGATGCTGGTGCTGGTGGTGGTGGAGGCGACGGACGTGGTCTTCGCCGTCGACTCGATCCCGGCCGTCTTCGGGGTGACGCAGAACCCGTTCATCGTCTTCACTTCCAACATCTTCGCCATCCTGGGGTTGCGCGCGCTCTACTTCCTGCTGGCGGGGCTGATGCACAAGTTCCGCTACCTGGGCGTCGGCCTCGGCCTGGTGCTGGTCTTCGTCGGCGCCAAGATGCTGATCCACCACTGGTACGTCATCCCGACGGTCTGGTCGCTGGCCCTCGTGATGCTGATCCTGACGGTGGCGATCGTGGTGTCGCTGCTGCGGCCGGCCTCGCCGGACGAGGTGCCGCACGCGCCGGCGCCGGGGGAGCCGGCGGACTTCCAGCACTCGCAGGCCGCCCGCGAGCTGCACCTGAGCCCGGCGGCGGACGAGCCGCCGGCCCATCCACGGGGCTCCGGCGGCGCCGCCTAGGCCGGCCACCATTGCGCCGTCCCCCGCGGGGCGGTTACGATGCGGCGTCCTCCGAACGCGACACCAGAGGGGCCACCGATGGTCACGATCTTCATTCCGCGAGAGCAGCGCCCCGGCGAGACGCGGGTGGCGGCGACCCCCGAGTCCGTCCGCCGCATGGTCAAGCAGGGGCTGGAGGTGATGGTGGAGCGCGGCGCCGGCACCGCCGCCTTCTATCCCGACTCCGGCTACGAAGCGGCCGGCGGCCGCCTGGTCGACGACGCCGCCGCGGGCTGGAGCACGGCCGACGCCGTCTTCAAGGTCAACGCACCGGAGCCGGGCGAGGGGGCCGGGCAGCGGCCGGGGTCGCTGCTGGTCGCCTTCCTCGCCCCCTACCAGAACCTGGACCTGGTGCGCCGCCTGGCCGACGGGGGGATCTCCTCCATCGCCATGGAGCTGATCCCGCGCATCACCCGGGCGCAGTCGATGGACGCCCTCTCCTCGCAGGCCTCGATCGCCGGCTACAAGGCGGTGCTCATCGCCGCCGGCCGGCTGGGCAAGTACTTCCCGCTGCTGATGACCGCCGCCGGCACGATCCCGCCGGCGCGGGTGGTGGTGATGGGGGCCGGCGTCGCCGGCCTGCAGGCGATCGCCACCGCCCGCCGCCTGGGCGCGGTGGTCGAGGTGTCGGACGTCCGCGCCGTGGTCAAGGAGCAGGTGGAGTCGCTCGGCGGCAAGTTCATCGAGCTGCCGGAGATGCCGAGCGGCGAGGGGAGCGGCGGCTACGCCAAGGAGATGGGCGAGGAGTTCCTGCGCCGCCAGCGCGCCATCGTCAAGGAGCGGATCGCCGCCTCGGACGTGGTCATCACCACCGCCCTGGTGCCGGGCAGGCGCGCCCCCGTCCTGGTCACCGCCGACATGGTGGAGGGCATGCGCGCCGGCTCCATCATCGTCGACCTGGCGGTGGAGCAGGGGGGCAACTGCGAGCTCTCCCGGCCGAACGAGGAGGTGGTCCACCAGGGCGTGCTGATCCTCGGCCCCTCGAACCTGCCGGGGACGCTGCCCCACGACGCGAGCAACCTCTACGCGCGCAACGTCCTGACGCTCTTCCAGACGCTCTGCAAGAAAGACGGGGGGATCGTCATCGACACCGCCGATGAGGTGATCGCGGGCTCGCTCCTCACCCATGGCGGCAAGGTCCACCATGGGCCCACGGCGGCGCTGCTCGAAGTCCCCGCCTGAGGAGCCGCCGAGGAGAGGGCCGGGGCGTCCCGTTTCCCCGGCCTCGCCGCACTGTCCAGGAAACGGACCTATTTCTTCGGCGAGCGGCCGTGATAGCCGCGGACCGGAAACGGATTCATGACTCGAGACGACGGCCACGGCCCGGCGTTCGCGCTGGTAGAGAATTCCTTGCCTCAAAGCGAGGAGTCGCCGCTGTCCGTGCGTCTCGCCGCGGCCGAGGCGGCGCTGGAGCGCGAGCGCGCCGAGGCCCCGCTCCTCTGCCGGCTGCTCCTGTCCCATCCTCCCGAGCGCCGGCCCGAGGTCGCCGCCGGCGATCCGCGCTTCCAGACCTGGGGGGTCGGCGAGCGGCTGCTGGCGCGGAGCCTGGAGCTGCTGGAGCGGGACACGGCCGAGGCCGAGCACCTCGCCGTCCTGGCCCTCACCGTGGCGCGGCGCCTCGGCCGCCACTCCCCCGCCCTGGTGCGCGACCTCGAGGCCCGCGCCTGGGCCTGCGCCGGCAAGGCGCGGCTGCGGTCCGGCGACCTCGCGGGCGCCGGCGAGGCCCTGCGCGCCGCCGCCGCCTGCCTCGCCCAGGGCACTGGCGACCTGCTGGTCGAGGCGCTCCTGCTGGAGTTCGAGGCCGACGTCTGCCAGGCCCAGGGCCACCGGGGCGAGGCCGCCGCCCTGCTCCACCAAGCCTCCTCGCGCTACGACCAGGCGGGGGACACCCCGCAGTCCGCCCGCCTGGCGCGCCGCCGCGACCAACTCCTAGACGACGGCGGCTCCCGGCACTCGGCGGTGCCCGGCCTCGGCAGGAGGTGAGGGGGCCGTCTTCCCGCAGCCCCCACCAAAGCACCACGAGCCATCGAAGATTCCGGCACGCTGCCGAAGGTTCCGGCGCCCCGTCGAAGTCTCCGACGTGCTGTCGGAAGCGTCCGACGTGCTGGCGAAGCTTCCAGCGAGCTGCCGGAGTCTTCGCTGGGCTGTCGACGCTTCCGGCGGCCTGCCGGAATCTCCGATGGGCTGCCGGAACCTTCCAACGCGCCGGCGGAGCTTCCGACCGGCCGGCGGAGCCTTCGGCGGGCTGCCGAAGGTTGCAACGCGCCGCCGGAGTCTCCGGCGCGCTGCCGAAGGTTGCAACGTACGGCCGAAGCTTCCGGCGCGCCGCCGGAGTCTCCGCCAAGAGAAAAGCGCCTCCCCCGATCGCCCGCGGAGCGCCGGGGTAAACTCTTCCTCATGCGCCTACTCCCCCTCCTGCTGCTCGCGGCCGTCTGCCTCCCCCTGGCCATCCCTGCCCGCGCCGCGGCCCCGCCCGCTCCCATCGGCACCGGAGGCGCGGTGTCTTCGGCCGATCCGGCGGCGACCGTGGCGGGGCTCGAGATGCTGCGCGCCGGCGGCAACGCCGTGGACGCCGCCGTGGCCACGGCCCTGGCCCTCGCCGTGGTCTATCCGGAGGCCGGCAACCTCGGCGGCGGCGGCTTCGCCGTGGTCAGGATGGGGGAGCAGGTGTCCACCCTCGATTTCCGGGAGGCGGCGCCGGCCGCGGCCCGCCGCGACATGTACCTGGATCCGAAGGGGGAGCCGATCCCCCAGGCGTCGTTCGTCGGCCCCCTCGCTTCCGGCGTGCCCGGCTCCCCCGCGGGACTGCACGAGCTGCACCGCCGGCACGGCAAGCTCCCCTGGCCCCAGGTCGTGGCCCCCGCCATCCGCCTGGCCCGGGCCGGGCTGCGGGTGGACCGTCATCTCCATGAAGTGCTGGACCAGAAGAAGGAGGTCCTCGCCCGCTTCCCCGAGACCGCCCGGGTCTGGCTGCGCGACGGCGAGGCGCCGCCGGTGGGGACCGTCATCCCCCTGCCGACGCTGGCGGCGACCCTGTCCGCCTACGCCGGGCAGGGGCCGGCGGCCCTCGCCTCCGGTCCGCTGGCCGCGGCGCTGGAGGCGACGTCCCGGAAGCACGGCGGCATCCTGACCGCCGCCGACCTGGCGGCCTACCGTCCGGTCTGGCGCGATCCCGTGCTCTTCGAGGCGTTCGGCTGGCGGTTCGCCTCCATGCCCCTCCCCTCCTCCGGCGGCATCATCCTGGGGCAGACCCTGGGGGCGCTGGAGCGGCTCGAGTGGGCGAAGCTCCCCCCCCTCGGCGCCGAGCGCCACCACCTCCTGACCGAGGTCTGGCGCCGCGCCTTCGCCGACCGCTACCTGCTGGGCGACCCCGGCACCACCCGCGCCACCGCGGCGCAGCTCCTCGACCCGGCCTGGATCGGGAAGCGCGCC
>DASPJI010000442.1:0-3909 GCA_035628695.1 Thermoanaerobaculia bacterium
CGCCGAGGTCGACCCGCCTGGAGCTCGCCACCATCTCCTCGGACAGCTTGCCGGCGGAGACGATCCGTCCGTCGCCACAGGCCTGGAGGGCGAGCACGGCCGGCGGCAGCGAGCGGGTCCCCGCGCCGGTGAGGAAGACCACCCGCCTCGGGGCGGCGCCGGGGAGGGGCGTGTAGTTCCTGGCGGCCTGATGGACGAAGCCGGAGAAGTAGCCGCCGGAGTCGAGCCCGCTCTGCGGCCGGTAGCCGGAGTGGAGGAGGTAGCGGGCGGCCGGCGCCCGGCAGGGCCGGCTCATCAGCGTGGCACCGATCCGCTCCGCCGCGTCCATGAAGATGAAGGAGGCGATCCCGGCCGGCTCGTCCCCGAACCGCAGGTCGACCACCACGGGAGCCGCCGGCGAGCGCCCGAGCTCCTGGTCGAAGAGCAGGGACTGCTGGTAGAGGTCCATGAAGGTCGCCGCGCGGGAGAAGCGGGGGAGGTCGACGACCAGCACGTCGTCCCGGCGCTCGAACAGGGAGGGCGGCCCCTCGCCGGGAGCGGCGGCGGAGGGGGGCGCCGGCGCGTCCGCCAGGCGGGTGACCGGATCGTTCAGGGCGGCGAGCATCCCGCCGGCCGCCGCGGCGTACTCCTCCCGCGTCTTCGCCTCCCGGACCTTCGGGATCGCCGCGAGGAGGGCGGCGTCCCAGTCGATCTCCTCCTTGTAGGCGAGGTACGGATGGAGGTAGCGGACCTCCCCCCAGAGCCTGCCGAGCCGGGCCAGCCGCTCGAGGGGCGGCGGAGGGGCTGGCTCGGCAAGGGCGAGCCGGGGGGTGAAGAGGGCGGCGACGACGAGGAGGGCCGCCGGGAGGAGCTTCGGCCGCCTCACTTTCCGCCTCCCAGCTCCTCCTCCAGGAAGCGCACCGCCCGCTCCAGCACCTCGTCGCGCCCGTCGTGCAGCCCCTGGCGGGTGGGGGCAACCTCCACCTCCGGGATCAGGCCGACGCGCTGGAGCTGGCGGCCGTCGGCGTGGCGGACGTCGTGGCCGGTGAACATCACGTTGACGCCCCCCGGCAGGGTGAAGCGGGTGATGTCGCCGTTGGCCCCGGCGGTCGGGGTGCCGATGAAGCGGGTGCCGTTGGCCGCTTCGAGGAAAAGGCCGGTGTGCTCGGCCGCGCTGATCGCCTGGTCGTCGATCAGCATGACCGTGGGGCGGGTGTAGAGAGGGAGGCCCCGCGGGTCCTCCGTGAGCGGCTGGGAGAAGTAGTAGCCGGAGGCGGTCTCCTCGGTGGAGAAGGCGGAGACCTGGGAACGCCGGAACTGGGCGCCGATCCTGGCCTTCCTGGTGTTGATCCGCGCCGCGATCTCACCCGCCGTGCTGTGCGGGTAGCCGCGCATGTCGAAGATCAGCGCCCTCGTGTCCTTGACCTTCTCGAACATGGCGTCCACCTCCGGGATCGTGAGCCGGGTCAGGTCCGCGTAGCCCAGGTTGCCCGGGAGGATGCGCACGGTCTCCCCCTCGCTGGGAGGGAAGAAGGCCCCGTGCCTGGGATCGCGCTGGAGCCGCACCTCCCGCGGCGTGCCACCCGGGCTCTGGACCGAGAGCACGGCGGTCGAGCCGGCCGGGCCCCGCAGGATCTCGCGGCAGATCCGGGCCAACCGGCCGGATGGAGTGGAGGCAGGCATGGTCCGGCTCCGCCGCTCGATCAGGGCCGCGGTGGCCTCGCCGTCCACCGCCAGGATCGCGTCGCCCGGCAGGATGCCGGACGGGCGCGCCTCCTCGCCCACCGCCCTCACCACGGCGGCCTCCTCGATCCAGCGGACCTCGAGGGGAAGCCACCCATTACCCAGGTCCTTGCTCATCTCGGGGTGGCCCCACACTCCGGTGTGGCTGTCCGCGACGCGGGTCATCATCTCGAGGAGGGCCTGCGCGTAGTCCCTGCCGGTGGCGGCCGTCTCCATCCGGGTGAGGAACTCGGGCAGTACCGCCTCCCAGTCGTCCAGGAGGTGGAGATAGGGATAGAAGTGGTGGATCACGTTCCAGGCGCGGATCACCGCGAGCTGGCGGTGAGGGAGGTCCGGCTCCACCATCTCCGGATAGGTTTTATCGAGCCGTAAGACGAAGTCCGGCAGCGGGGTGAAGGCGGAGGCATCCCGCGGCGTGTCCTGGATCGGGCGTCGGGCCTCGGCGAGCGCCGCTTGATAGGCCGCCTCGGGGCTCGTCCCCTCCGGCAGCTCGACGTCCGCGGCGAGGCCGTTCCATCCCGGGAGCGGCAGGACCTCGCTCACCCGTACGTTGGCCATCAGACCCTCGCCCAGGGGGAACGACCGCGTTTCCGCGGGCGATTGCGCCGCCAGCTTGCCGACCGACACGACCCTGCCGTCGCCACAGGCCTGGAGCGCGGAGACGATGTTGGGCAGGGACCGGTTCCCCTGATCCACCAGGAAGACCACCCGCTTGGGGGACTCCGCGGTGCCGGGGGCGGGCCCGTAGGCGTTCGAGGCCAGAGTGAGGAAGCCGGAGTAGTAGCCGCCCGTGAGGGAGCCGAACTGCGGCCGGTAGCCCGAGTGCATGAGGTAGCGCTCGCCGGGCCCCTGGCACCGGCGGCCGGCCAGGAACGAGGCGCTCTGCTCCAGGACGCCGGGAATGGCGTAGCCGTAGCTGCCAGCCTTGTCGCTGGAGCGCAGGTCGACCACCACGGCCCGGGCCTGCCCGATTTCCTGCCGCAACGCCTGGTAGTGCGGGCCGAGCTCCCGGGGGCTGGCGGCGCTGAGGTAGGGGCCGAGGTCAAAGGCGACGACGCCGTCCTTCAGCCGGCGGACCACCGGCGGGGCCTGCGGCTTTTTCTCCGGCGGCCCTGGCCTGGACATGGGCGTGGAGGAGGGCTGCGCCGGCACGTCCATCACCTTCGTGTCCGGATCGCCTAGCGCCGCGAGCATCCCCTCGACCGCCGCCCTGTACTCCTCCCGGGTCTTCGCCTCGCGGATCTCCGGGACCGCCGCGACGAGGGCCGCGTCCCAGTCGATCTCCTTGTAGGCGATGTAGGGATGGAGGTAGCGCACCATCCCCCAGAGCTTGCCTACATGGGTGAGCCGCTCGATGGACGACTGGGGAGCAGGAGCGGCCGCGTTCTCCGCGGCGAGAGGCGGGCCCAGGGCGAAGAGGAAGGCGAGGACGAGAGCTGCCGGGACGAGCTTCCGGTGCATGAGGCCTCCATGAACGTGTGTGGGTGCTCATGATACGTCCACCATAGGCCGAGGTTACGTCCTGCGTCTTCCCCACGGCTCGATAGGGTGAGCCGCCAAGCGCACGAAAGGAGAAGAACCATGATGGGCAAGCTTGGTGGAGTTGAGGTAGGCCGCCTTGTAGGGGGTGCCGTAGATGGAGTCGGTGCAGAGGGTCGAGTCGGCGACCGAGGCGCGAAGCGGCGGCACCGTAGAGCCGTACTACGTGAGCAGCCCCGGCGAGCTCTCGGCCGCGCTGGAGAGCATCCTCGACCGGCTCCGTGCCGAGGTCATCCCCTAGCGCGGCGAGAGCGACAGACGGGGCGGCTCACTTCGAGGTCAAGACTCCCGTGGGGGACAGAGACAGGCTGCCCCGTTCGGGCAGCAGATGCTGAGGGTGCTGCTGCACACCACGAGGTAGGTGTTCCGCGGGCACTTGGTGGCGGCTGCGGCCGAGGTGGTGCTGGCGGCCGCGGCGGCGGTGAGAGTCAGGGTCAGGGCGATGAGCATCTTTCGCATAAATGAGACTCCTCAAGAAAAAGGAGGGCAGTGGATGCGCCCTCCCTCCCCATTCTAGGCGCAACCGTGCGGCGACAGGCACGGTAATGTCGCATCCTGGACCGGCTCCGTGCCGAGATCATCACTAGCTCCTGGAGAACGACGCCAGCTCGATGCCGGCCTCCCGCAGCATCCCGGGGAGGCCGGGGT
>DASPJI010000443.1:0-2691 GCA_035628695.1 Thermoanaerobaculia bacterium
CCCAGCACCTCGGCCCGCCTCTGCCTCGAGGAGGTGGAGCGGCGGACCGGCTTCCGCGCCCGCTGGAAGGAGCTGGAGGAGGCGCGGCAGGGGGCTGGTGACGGCGAGACCCGGCGGGGGATCGGCCTCTCCCTCTACTTCCATGGCGCCGGCTTCACCGGCAACGGCGAACGCAAGATGAAGTCGCCGGTCGCCGCCCGGCTGCGCGAGGACGGCCGCATCGAGGTGCTGACCGCCATGACCGACATGGGGCAGGGGTGCGCCGTGGTCTTCCCGCAGATCGCCGCCGCGGCCGGTGGAATCGGGACGGACGACGTCGTCTTCGCCGAGCCGGACACCGGCGAGGTCCCCGACTCCGGCCCGACGGTCGCGTCGCGGACCACCATGATCGTCGGCGGCGCCATCGCCCGTGCCGTGGCCGAGCTGCGCGACAAGGTGATCGCCGGATGCTCGCAGGGGTCGCAGGGGGGAGAGGGCTTCTCCGTCCGTGACGGCTGGATCGTGGGGCCCGACGGTCCGGTCGAGCCGTTCCGCGAGGCGGCCCGGAAGCTCCGGCAGACAGCCGGGCCGGTGGAGGTCACGACCCGCTACGAGCCGCCGGACTGGCAGACCTTCGACGAGTCCACCTACCAGGGGACCGCCTACCCCACCTATGCCTGGGGTGCCGACGTGGTGGAGGTCGAGGCCGATCCCGACACGCTGGCCGTCCGTCCCATGCAGGTCACCGCGGTCTGCGAGGTGGGGAAGGCGATCCACCCGGTCCTCTGCGCCGGGCAGATCGAGGGGGGCACGCTCCAGGCGCTCGGCTGGGCGCTGATGGAAGAGGTCAAGCTCCAGGACGGCCGCTATCTCAACGACCGCCTCGCCACCTATATCATCCCGACCATCCTCGACAGCCCGCGGATGGACGTCCACCTGCTGGAGCGCGCCTGGGAGGGCGGGCCCTTCGGCGCCAAGGGGGTCGGCGAGCTGCCGATGGACGGCGGCGCCCCGGCCGCCGCGCAGGCGATCGAGAACGCCCTGGGCATCCCGGTGCGCGAGATCCCGGCCACTCCGGAGAAGCTGCTGGCGGAGGTATCCAGAACATGAAGGTCCCCTTCGCGGTCAACGGCCGTGCCGTCGAAATCGACGGCCACCCGATGGAACGGCTGCTCGACGTGGTGCGGGAGGGGCTCGGCCTTACCGGCACCAAGGAGGGGTGCGGCGAGGGGGAGTGCGGCGCCTGCACGGTGCTGCTCGACGGCGAGCCGGTCCTCTCCTGCCTCGTCCCCCTCTTCCAGTGCGAAGGGCGGCGGGTCGAGACCGTCGAGGGGATCGCCGGCGGGCCGGCGCGTGGCTTCATGGATCGCTTCGTGGCGACCGGCGGCGTCCAGTGCGGCGCGTGCACGCCGGGGATCGCGGTCACCGCCTGGGCGCTCCTCGAGCGCAATCCCCGGCCGGGGCGCGAGGAGGTGCGCGAGGCGCTGGCGGGCAACCTCTGTCGCTGTACGGGCTACGAGGGAATCCTGCGCGCCTTCGTGGAGCCGGAATCGTGATGCCGGAGACGTCAGAGATCATTGCGCTCCGCCCACGCTCGCTGGACGAGGCGGTCCGCCATCTGGGAGAGGATCCGGCGCTCGTCCCCACGGCCGGCTGCACCGATCTCATGGTGCGCGGCCCCGAGGCCCTCCATCGCATGGACCGGGTGATCGATCTCCTCGGCATCCCCGAGCTGCGCGGGATCCAGGAGGTGGATGGGGCGATCGAGATCGGCGCTATCGAGATCGGTGCGACGGTCACGTTCAGCGAGATCCGCAATTCGGCCGTGGTGCGCGAAGCTTTCCCGGCCCTCGTCGAGGCCGCCGCGCAGATCGGCGGCTGGCAGATCCAGAACCGGGCCACCCTCGGGGGCAACGTCGCGAACGCCAGCCCCGCCGGCGACTCGCTGCCTGTCCTCCTCGCCCTGGACGCGGTGATCGTGGCGGCCGGCCCCCAGGGCCTGCGCGAGATCCCCTACGCGGATTTCCACACGGGCTACCGCAAGACCGCGCTTCGGCCCGGAGAGATCGTCGCCCGCATCCGTCTCCCGAGACCGGCCGAAGGCTCGTTCCAGGCCTTCCGCAAGGTGGGCACCCGGGAAGCCCAGGCGATCAGCAAGGTGGTCGTCGCCCTGGCAGGCCGAGTGGAGGGGGACCGGATCGCCGAGCTCCGTCTCGGCGCCGGCAGCGTGGCGCCGGTGCCGGTCCGCCTGCGCGCCGCCGAAGACGCGGTGCGGGGGATGGCGGCCGGCCCCGAGGCGGCGGACATGGCGGGCCTGGAGGCGGCGCGCGAGGTTGCCCCGATCGACGACGTCCGCTCGACCGCGGACTACCGGCGCTTCGCCCTGGGGAGGGTGGTGCGGCGGATGGTGCTGGAGATGATCCGGAGAGAGAGCCGATGACCACGACCCTCGCCGCGGGCTCCGTCCGCGAAGTCTTCGAGCGCCTGCGTGGCGCCAACCTCGAGTTCAATCGCCGCCACCCCGGCGAGTCGGAGCGCCGGCAGCCCGTCCACTCGGTCTACGGCGGCGCGCATCTGTTTAGATCCGACTCCGCCGCCCGGTTCGGAGCGCTCGCCCTGCGCGCGCTGGAGGAGCACGCCCCCACGCCCGGGGACCTCGCCCGCGCCGTGGGTCTGCCGGAGGAGCTGGCGCCGAGGATCTACGAGCGGGTG
>DASPJI010000444.1:0-4824 GCA_035628695.1 Thermoanaerobaculia bacterium
GTCCCCTATCTGGTGGACGGCTGCCAGGTGGTGGGTCAGATGCCGGTGGACCTGGCGCGGCTGCGCTGCGACTTCTTCGGCGGCACCGCCCGCAAGTTCCTGCGCGGCCCGCGGGGGATCGGCTTCCTCTACGTCGCGGACCGGATGCTGGAGCGCGGCGCCTACCCCCTGGGCCTGGACATGCACGGCGCCACCCTCCAGGGGTACGCAGGCTTCGACCTCTCCCCGGACGCCCGCCGCTTCGAGAACTGGGAGTTCTCCTACGCGCTGGTGCTGGGGTTGGGCGAGGCGGCGCGTTATGCCCTGGAGCTGGGGATCGAGCGCGTCGGTGGGCGGGCGATCGAGAACGCGGCCTGGATCCGCGAGCGGCTGCGGGAGACGCCGGGCATCCGCGTCGCCGACCGCGGGCGGCGCCTCTGCGCCATCGTGACCGCGGAGGTGATCCGGCACGACGCCGCGGACGTGGTCCAGCGGCTGCGCGGCTGCGGCATCAACGTCCACGTCTCCAACCCCGAGGATGGAGACGGCGGCCACGCCAGGCCGGTGGTCCGGATCTCCCCTCATTACTACAACACCCGCAAGGAGCTGGAGAGGACCGTGTCGGAGATCGCAGAGATCGCGGGGCGGGTGTCGGGCCGCGAAGGCCATTCGGGAGAGCGATGATCGAGAGCATGCAGGATACGACGGGACTCGCTTCCCGGGCCCCGGGGCTGCGGGTCCGGGTGCGGCGGGTCGAGGGGGCGCCGGTGATGGCGGTGCGCCTCTGGCTGCAGGGGGGAGCGCGGGCGGAGTCGCTGCCCGGCCAAGCCCTGCTCTCGGGGCGGATGCTCACCGAGGGGACCCGCCGGCGCGACTGGCGGCGGATCGCCGACGACGCCGAGAGCAAGGGGATGATCCTGTCGAGCACCGGTACCTTCGAATGCCAGTGCCTGTCGATCGACGCGCTGGCCAAGGACTGGGAGCTGGCCCTGGACTGGACGGCCGAGCTGCTCCTCGAGCCCGCGTTCCCCGAGGACCGCTGCGCCTGGCTGGCCAAGCAGGCGGCGGGGGAGCTGGAGAGCCTGGCCGACCAGCCGGACATCAAGACCGCCTGGGGGTTCCTGGAGCATCTCTATACCCCTCATCCGCGGAGCCGGCCCATCCATGGCTCGGTGGAGAGTCTCCTCTCCCTGACCCCCGCGGACTGCGCCGGCCTCCACCGCCGGTCCCTTGAGAGCGGCGTGATCGTGGCCGTGGCCGGCGTGCTGGACGAGGCCGCGGTGCACGAGCGCCTGCAGCAGCTCTTCGCCGGCCTGCCGGCGGCGAGCCGGCCGCAGCCGGAGCCAGCCGCCCCGTCTGGCCGTGCCGAGCGCGTCTCCACCGTCGAGACCGAGGCCGAGGACCAGGCTCACCTCTACGTCGGCCACATCACGGTGCCGCGCCGGCATCCGGACTACGCGGCGCTGGAGCTGCTGGCGGTGGTGCTGGGCTCGGGGGCGGGCCTCACCGGGCGCATCCCGGCGCGCATCCGCGAGAAGGAGGGGCTCGCCTACAACTCCTACGCGCAGACCGTGGCAGGCTCGGGCCTCGACCCCGGCCGTCTCCTGGCCTACGTCGGCACCTCGCCGGCGACGGTGGAAAAGGCGGAGAAAGGGGTGATCGAGGAGATCACCCGGGTGGTGGAGCAGGGCATCACCGACGCGGAGCTGGAGGAGGCCCGTTCCTACCTGCTCGGCCGCGAGCCCTTCCGGCGCGAGACCGCCCGCCAGTGGGCGGACCTCCTGGTGGAGGCCGAGCACTACGGCCTGCCGCTCGAAAACCTCGAGCTTCGCCACGCCGAGCTCAAGCACCCCGACCGCCAAGCCGTGGAAGCGGCCACCCGCCGCCACATCCACCCCGACCAGCTCAAGGTGACCGTGGGGCTGCCGGGGGAAGAGGACGGGGAGGAGTAGGCGCGCCCTCAGGCCATGTGGAGCCTCCTCCAGCCCTCCCAGCAGACCCTGCAGGACTTCATCGCCCGCCAGCGACGGGAGCCGTTCTCCTATCCCGAGGTGGGCTCGACCGGCAATCAGTACATGCCGGTCGGCTACGACCACGACCACAACCGCTGGCAGATCGGCCAGGGGCGGGCGGCGTTCGAGGCGGCCTGCGCAGCGCTGCGGCGGTGGGAGATGTTCCCCCGCCCCTGGACGCGGATCGAGGCGGCCGGGGCGCCCACCGCGGCGGGGACGACGGTGGCCATGATGGCCCGCGTCTACGGGCTCTGGTGGCTCAACGCCTGCCGGATCGTCTACGTCGTCGACGAGGCCCGGCCCGTCCGCCGGTTCGGCTTCGCCTACGGGACGCTGCTCGCGCACGTGGAGCGCGGCGAGGAGCTGTTCAGCGTCGAGCACCATGCCGACGACACCGTCTGGTACGAGCTGCGGGCCTTCTCGCTCCCCCGGTTCTGGATGGCCCGGTTGGCCCGTCCCCTCGCCCGCGGTCTCCAGCGGCGGTTCCAGCGGGACTCCCGGGATGCCATGACGCGGGCCGTGGCCGCCCATCCCGCCGGCGCTCAGGGGCAGGTGTTGAACGCCCCCGTGTCCTGAACCGGCTGGAAGGCCGCGCCCTGGGGGTTGACGTACTCCTTGACCGTGCCGCGTTGCGTATCGGTGACCACCAGCCGCACGCGGGCGTTGGTGAGCCCGCCGGCGAAGACCCAGTAGCGGTTGTTGGTCCCGCAGCCGTTCAGCACCTTCACCACCATCTCCACGTTGGCGTTGTCGAAGAACCAGAAGTAGCCGGTGTCGCCGGTCATGGCCACCGCCTGCCCGGACCCGGTGCGGCCGTCGGCGAGGCGCCACTGGGCCTCGAGCTGGAAGCGCCCATCGCCGAGACAGAGGCGGGTGCTCGCCGGGGTGCAGCGGTTGGTGGCGGCGGGTCGCCAGCCGAGCTGCACCACCTCGAAGTCCGACGCCCGCAGCGAGGCGAAGGCCGGATTCAGCACGTCGTTGTCCCAGCGCCGGTCGTGGGCCCCCGAGATGTACATGTCCGAACCGTTGTCGGCGAGGATCAGGCCATGGGTTTTCATCGTCTGGAAGATCTTCCTCACCTCGGGGGGATGGCCGGAGATGTCCTTGCTGGCCTTCAAGCGCAGGCGGGTCCCCATGGGCGGGGCGCCGCTCGTCGAGCCGGCGGTGTGCGAGGCGGGCCAGACGTGGCCGTTGGTCGCCCGCACCGTGAACCGGAAGGCGTGGCGGATCGGGCCGGCGCCGAAGACCTCGTCGTGGCGCACCAGCCCCGGCAGGATGGCGAGGCCGGCGGCGTCGGCGCTGGTCCACCCCTCGGGCCGCCGGGCGTTCGAGTCCAGCGGGAAGATCGCCCCGGAGCCCGCCTCCCAGCGCCCCGCGCCCGCGTTCCAGAAAGTGTGGTACAGCTCGTAGAGGATACGGCGGTCGCGGTCGACGATCAGCATGTGCCGGTCGCCGCCGGCGTCCACGTTCCCCGGGTATCCCCCTTCGATCCACTTCGCCTGCGTCCTGGCCTCCTCCGGGATCGGATAGCCGGCCGGCCGGCCCGGCGCTCCGGCGTCGCTCTCGTCCGGATACTCCACGAAGGTCACCGGCACCAGCGGCTGGCTGCCCGGGACGCTCACGTAGACCATGCCGTAGATCTCGGGCGAGACGTCGGCGTCCCCTCCGAAGTCGGGGTGGAGGCGCGTGCTCTCGCCGATGAAGCGGATGAAGTCGGCGCTCCGCGGGTCCACCGGCGCGGCGCTGACGTCCAGGTTCCACCAGTTGTCCGCCGGGAACAGGGGAGGCAGAGGGCCGCCGGGCTGCGCCGTCAGAGCCGGCGCGGCGAGCAGGAGGATCGCGGTCACCCAGGAGAAGGGGAGGCATCGCCGGGTTCCATTCATAGTTGTCGATGAGCTTAGCAGAGGGTGAGCGGGGAGAAGAGGGGAGAGGATAAGATGCGCGGGCACGACGGGACCCCTGGATAGAACACCTTGCTCGAAGCGGAGATCCTCAACACTGCGGGACTGATGGCCGTCGCCGGGCTGCTGATGGCGACGAGCGTCCTCTTCAGCCGGGCCTCGGCGCGCTTCGGCTTCCCCGTCTTCCTGCTTTTCCTGGCCGTCGGCATGCTGGCCGGCTCCGAGGGGATCGGCGGCGTCGAGTTCTCGGACTACGGCTTCAGCCTGCGCCTCGGCACGCTCGCCCTGGCGCTGATCCTGTTCGACGGCGGCCTCAACACGCCGGTGGAGGCCTTCCGCAGGAGCTCGCGGCCGGCCTCGGTGCTGGCGACGTTGGGAGTGGCGGGGACCATGGCGGGGGTGGCCGTGGCGGGACGCCTGCTCGGGCTCACCTGGAGCCAGGCCTTCTTGCTGGGGGCGATCATCTCGTCCACCGACGCCGCGGTGGTCTTCGCGGTCCTGCGGGCCAGCGGTCTGCAGCTCCGGGGTCGGGTGGGCACGACGCTGGAGCTGGAGTCGGGGTTGAACGATCCCATGGCGGTGATCCTGACGACGGAGCTGACCCTGACCCTGGCGGAGGGGCGGAGCTTCAGTGCTTGGAGCCTGCTGGAGGTGCCGCTCCAACTCGCGGTGGGGGCCGGCCTCGGGCTCGCGTTTGGGTACGCGGCCCGCTGGCTCCTGCGCTGGAGCCGGTTGTCGACGGGCGGCCTCTATCCCGTCTTCACTCTGGGGATCACGCTGCTCGCCTTCGGCGTGCCGACGCTGCTCCACGGCAGCGGCTTCCTCGGGGTCTATCTGGCGGGGGTGGTGCTGGGCAACGGCGATCTGCCATACCAGGCGGGTCTCCGCCGCTTCCACGATGCCGCGGCCTGGTTCGGCCAGGTCTCCATGTT
>DASPJI010000445.1:0-3539 GCA_035628695.1 Thermoanaerobaculia bacterium
GCTCCACCCACGTGGTGGCCGACGTCACCGGCTACTTCACCCGCTTCCCGCTGGAGCAATTCACCACCAAGGGGGACATCCTGGTGGTGGCCAACCAGCCGAACCCGACGGACCTGTCGTCCGGAACCTGCCAACGGATCACCACCTGCACCGTCACCTCGCCCCCCAACACGATCGGCAAGGTGGTCATCCGGAGCATGGCCCAGGTGTCCCTCAATCACACCCAGGGCACCCACGACCGGGTCACGGTGGGCTCCAAGCTCGGCGCCGAGGTCCCTCCCAATTGCACGGCGATCAACGACCAGGTGGCTAACATGGACTTCGAGCTGCCTGACATCCACCCCACCTCGTCCGATGTCGACGTCACGCTCACCCACGGCCGGGACTTCCCGCAACCGGGTGGCGTCACCCGCACCTACTCGCTGTTGACCAACATGATCATCGGGGCCAGCACCGGCGACCAGATCGAGAGCGCCCGTATGATCTGCATGTTCATCCCGGACTGACGGCGTCCCATCCTACCCCCTGACCCGAAGCCCGGCGGTCCCCCGCCGGGCTTCGGGCTTCAGCCCGCCTGTAACGGGTTGCCCCTCCGGCCCGCCTCTTCTTGGGGTAACCCGGGGGCAAACTGTCTCGCTCTGTGTTAGTCTCGGCACTCAATAGTCGATTCCATGTTGTTCTAGAGGATCGCTCTGATCCTCATCCTGTCTCGAGGCCGGTGCTGCTCCCGGAGGATTCCGCCGGTGTACGGCGGGTCCAACCGGAAACGTAGCAAAAGAGGGAGTAGCAAAAGATGAACAGAACGCAGCGTACCCTGTCGATGGCCGTTCTCCTGGTCGGGCTCGCGGCCCTGCCTGCCGTGGCGGCGGACGTGGCCACGGCTCCCGTGGCCGTGATGAGCGCGGGCTCGGCGAGCCTCGACTTCACCACGGCGGTGGAGCACGAAGCCCTCGTCCTGACGGTGAGCGGGCCCAATGACTACCTGTTCCGCAAGGAGTTCAAGGCGGGGGAGACGCCCTCGTTCAGCCTCTTCAACAAGCGGGGACAGAGGCTGGCCGACGGCCACTATAACTATGAGCTGCGGGTCGCGCCGGTGGTCGGCAAGGAGGTCCGCGACCGCCTGACCGCCGCGCGCGAGGCGGGCAACGAGAAGGGCGTGCTGGCCGAGCTGCGCCGGACGGGCGTGCTGCCGGAGGTGACGGTGCAGTCCGGCGCCTTCGCCATCGCCAACGGCGCCCTGATGACTCCGGGCCAGGCGGAGCCCGAGCCGCGGCGGGCGCGCCGCAACAAGGCGGCCGGCGACAAGGCGGCCGGCATCGCCAACACCTTCCTCGCCGACCAGGTGATCCCGGACGACCTCATCGTGGAGGGGAGCGGCTGCTTCGGCTTCGACTGCGTCGACGGCGAGAGCTTCGGCTTGGACACCATCCGGCTCAAGGAGAACAGCCTCCGGATCAAGTTCGAGGACACGAGCGTCAGCCCGTATCCCACAAACGATTGGCAGCTCACCGCCAACGACTCCGCGAGCGGCGGCGCCAACAAGTTCTCCATCGAGGACATCACCGGCGCGAAGGTGCCCTTCACCATCACCGCCGGCGCCTCCACCAACTCGATCTTCGTCGACAGCACCGGCCGGGTGGGCTTCCGCACCGCCACTCCGGTCCTCGACCTGCACGTGGCCACCAGCAACACGCCGGCCATGCGGCTGGAGCAGAACAACTCCGGCGGCTTCACGGCCCAGACCTGGGACATCGGAGCGAACGAGGCCAACTTCTTCGTCCGCGACGTGACCGGCGGCTCGAAACTGTCGTTCCGCATCCGGCCCGGCGCGCCCACCAGCAGCATCGACATCTCGGCGGACGGCGACGTCGGCATCGGCACCGCCAGTCCGGACGAAAAACTCCACATCGAAGAGAACGTGAACGAGAACACCTTCCTGGTGGTGGAGAACACGTTCGCCGGCACCGAAGCGGGCGGCTTCGTGCGGGCGAAGTCCGACACCGCCACCCTCAACTTCCAGGCCCACAGCAGCGCTCGGACAATCTCCCGCTTCGGCCAGGTCCTCGGCGGATGGGGCGAGCTCCTCTTCGCCGCCGGCAACGGCCTGATCCTCGGCACCAACACCGCGACGCCGCTGATCCTGGGGACGAACAGCGCCAACCGGATCCACATCCAGAGCGGGGGCAACGTCGGTATCGGCACCTCGACCCCGGCGCATCCGCTGCAGATGGCGAGCGGCGCTCACGTCACGGCCGGCGGCGTCTGGACCAGCGTCTCCACCCGTGACGCCAAGCACGACATCGAGTTCCTGGAGGCGGAGGAGGCCAGCAAGGCACTGACGACCCTCCAGCCGGTCCGCTTCAAGTACAACGCGGAGCCCGGCGAAGAGTACGTGGGCTTCATCGCCGAGGACGTGCCGGACCTCGTCGCCGCCAACGACCACAAGAGCCTGAACCCGATGGACGTCGTGGCGGTGCTCACCAAGGTGGTCCAGGACCAGCAGAAGACCATCGCCGAGCTGGCGGCGCGCGTCGCCGAGCTCGAGAAGCAGTAGCAGGTCTCCCAGGGGCGAGGGCCGCGGGTCCTCGCCTCACCCCCTTCTTTCTCCTATCCGCGGCCGGCGAGGTGCTCGCGCACCAGCCCGGCGGCCCGCCGCGCCCTCTCCTCGTCGAAGTAGAAGTCGTTGAACAGGTTGACCACCCGCGCGTGGAGGGCTTCGGCGTGGGGGAAGGGGCCCTCGCCGAAGACGCCGGCGAGCGGCTGGTAATGGCGGCTGGCGAACAGGCCGCCGGCGAACAGACGGTCCGCCAGAGCGTCCGGCTCGGGCACCAGCACATGGAAGCGCCATCCCTGGAATGCCGCGGGGAGCCGGGCCTCCTCGGGGATCTCCGCCGCGTAGATCGCGTTCAGCCGCCGCTTCTGCTCGTCCACCGCGGCGAGCGTGTCGAGGACGCGCTCCCGGTAGTGCGGCCAGGGCTCGTCGGGCAGCGCCATGTCGAGCCACTCCTCGTCTCCGCCGGTGAAGGGTTCCCGGCGCTCCAGGGCTTCGAGATAACGGGCCTCCACCGCGTCGAGCTGGTCCTGCCGGAAACCGGCGCTGTGACGCCGGTAGGGTACGCCCAGCGCCAGGTGGGCGAATCCGCCATACCCGAGATCGACGTGCTTGCGCCGGCCGGTGCTGTAGAGGGAGACGTCCGCCCAGGGGCAGAGGCGCTCGCCGTCGACATCGGGACGGCTGAGGCACCGGTCATCGATGACCAGCAGGTCGGGCCGCTGCTCCTTGAGCGCCCGGAAGAGCGTGCCCGGGTCCTGGTGCTCCGCCCCGTATGCGCGGACGAAGAGGACACCGGCGGCCCCGGGGGCCAGGTCGAGGCACTGCCGCGCGTCCAGGGTCCAGCCGGGCGGAGCGACGTCCACCAGCTGGAACGGCCGCCGCGCCTTCAGAAAGGTGATGGGAACGATGGGGCAGATGTTGGCCGGCAGCAGGAACGGGCGGTCGTCCTGTCGCGACAGCAGCAGGTTGTAGAGGATGCTGCAGG
>DASPJI010000446.1:0-15040 GCA_035628695.1 Thermoanaerobaculia bacterium
CGGCGGCCAGATCGACGCTGCTCGACCGCAACAGGGTGATCCTTCCCGGATAGGCGGAGACTCTGTAACGCTCGATGGCCGTCGCCCTGGCGCTCCACCCGATCGCCAAGCCGCGCAGCAGCGGGATGTCGACATCCGGTCCCAGCCCCTCCGTGCTGCCGAGGATTTCCAGGCCCCGCGCGAGCTGGTCATCGAGGGAAAGATCGCGCAGCACCTCGGCATCGATCTCCACCGTCCGCCCCTGGCGGCGGGCGAGATACTGCACGATGCCGGCGACGACGTCCGCGGTATCGACCTCCGCGGCCGCGTCGCCCGCGGGGACCCCCTCATCCAGGAGGGCGAGCAGCGCCACCTCCTCTCCGGCGAGGTTGAGCTGCCGCGCCATCTCGAACGCCACGACCGCGCCGAAGGAGTACCCGGACAGGAGGTAGGGGCCGGCGGGCTGGAGGCTCCGCACGGCATCGAGATACTCCGCCGCCATCTCTTCGATGGTGAGGCGTGGCGCCTCGGTCTCCCCCACCAGGGGTCGTGCCTGGATGCCGTAGAACGGACGGTCGGTGCCGAGCTCGCGGGCGAGGCGATAGTAGGCGAGCACCTCGCCTCCGAGCGCGTGGACGCAGAAGAGCGGTGCCCCCGTCCCGAGGGGCTGGATGGGTACCAGCGGCGACCAGGGAGTCTCCTCCGCCTCGGGCCGCGGCGCCGGCGCGCTCTCCCGGCTATGCCGGATCAGTTGCCGTAGCGCGTCCGCATAGGCCGCGGCCAGTCGCTCCGCGGTCTCCCGGCGATGCGTCCGCGAGCCATAGGTCAAGGAGATCCGGAGCCGGCCATCGGCCACGATACCGCCGACCTCCAACAGGTGGGTACGGTGAGCGCGCGGGCTGCGGCTGGGGCCGGCCGAGGCCGCGGAGGCCCGGAAGCTGGAGCTCTCGCCGGAGCTGGCGCCGGCTTGGCCCAGGTAGTTGAAAAGGATCTCGGCTGGCGGCGCCTCGTCCAGGAGGCGGGCCGCCTCTGCATCGAGGTGGCGCAGCAGGCCGTAGCCGATGCCGCGTCCGGGAACGGCGCGCAACCGCTCCCCGGCACTCATCAGAGCTTCGCCAGGACCGGCGTCGCCCGCCTCCAGGACGACCGGGTACATGGAGGTGAACCAGCCCACGGTCCGCGAGACGTCGAGGTCGTCGACGCCGGCGAACAACGGCTCGCGGCCGTGCCCCTCCAGGTCCACCCGCAGGCGCGACGAGCCGGTCCAGTCCGCCAGGGCCCGTACCAGGGCGCTGAGCAGCGCGTCCTCGATGCGGCTACGGTAGACGGACGGCACGGTCTGGAGCAGGTCCGACGTCTCCTCGGCGCTGAGCTCGAAGGAGACCGTGGCCTCGTCGGCGACGAGATTGCCGGCCTCCGAGGTGACGCCGGACGGGAAGTCCACCGGCAACGGAGACACGGGAACCTCGACGGTCTCGCGCCAGTAATCCAGCTCACGGGCCAATGCCTCCGAGCCGGCATGCTCGGCCAGGCGGCGGGCCCACTCCTGGAACGAAGTGGTCTTGGGAGGCAAAGCAGCCTGGCGGTACGCCGCCTCGAGGTCTTCCAGCAGCACGCGCCAGGAGACCCCGTCTACGACCAGGTGGTGGTTGACCCAGAGCAGCCGTGCCGGCTCCCCGGCTCCGGCATTGAACAGACACAGGCGGGTGAGAGGTCCCCTGGACAGGTCGAAGCCGGCCTGGAGAGCCGCGGCCGCCCGTTCGAAGGCCTCGCTCCGGCGAGTTGCCGGCAGGCCCGAGAGGTCGACCTGGTAGAAGGGCGCCACCGGCTCGGCCGGCGCGTTCTCCTGCCGTAGGCCGTCGAACCTCATGCGCAGGGCGTCGTGATGCTCCACGATGGCGGCCATGGCCCGGTCCAGAGCGGCCGGGGCGACGGGCTCCGGCGCCTCCAGCACGAGGGCCTGGTTGTAATGGTGGGGGTCCGCGAAGCCCTGCTCGAAGAACCAGCGCTGGATCGGAGTGAGCGGCACCTCACCCGTCACCGGTCCCTGCTCGGCACGGATGGCGACGGCGGTCTCCGCGGCCGTGACGTGGCGCGCGAGCTCGGCGACGGTCTGGTGCTCGAAGACCTGCCGCATGGTAAAGCCCAGGCCGGCCTGGCGCGCCCGGGCCACCATCTGGACGGAGAGGATCGAGTCGCCGCCCAGCTCGAAGAAGTTGTCGTTCACCCCCACCCGCGGCAGGCGCAGGACCTGCGCCCAGACCGTCGCCAGGATCTCCTCCTCGCGACTGCGTGGCGCGACGTACCCCTCGCGCCCGGCGGACGCCTCCGGAGCCGGCAGGGCCTTGCGGTCCACTTTGCCGGTGGGAGTGGTGGGGAGCTCCGCGAGGACCACGAAGGCGCTGGGCACCATTGCGTCCGGCAGCCGCTCGCGCAACCCTTGCCGGAGCGCATGGAGCGCGTCGGCATCGAGATCGCCGGCCACCCAGGCGACCAGCCGGCCCTCGCGGGCCATCGCGACCGCCTGGCGCACACCGGCGAGGCCGGAGAGCGCCGCCTCGACCTCACCCAGCTCGATGCGGACGCCGCGAATCTTCACCTGGTGGTCGATGCGGCCCAGGAAATGGATCGTGCCGTCCGGCCGCTGCCGGACGAGGTCACCCGTGCGGTAGAGGCGGGCTCCCGGCGCAGCAGCGCAAGGATCCGGAACGAAGCGCTCCGCCGTCAGGTCGGGACGTCCGAGATAGCCCCGTGCCAAGCCACTGCCGCCGATACCGCCCGCGCACAGCTCCCCCGGCTGGCCCGGCGGCACGGGCTGACCCCACCGGTCCAGGATCCGCACCAACAGGTTGTCGAGCGGCCGGCCGAGAGGCGCGATCGCCTCCTCCATGCCCGGCCGGCACGGGTGGAAGGTGACATCGATGGCGCACTCCGTGGGGCCGTAGAGGTTGCAGAGCCCGACGCCGGGCAGGCGCTCGAACACCCGCTGGCAGAGCGGCGCCGGCAGGGCCTCACCGCCGCAGAACAGGCGCTGGAGCGGCGAGCCGTGCAGGTCCTCATCCAGGAACGGCCCCAGGACGGAGGGGACGAGCTGAAGCACGGTGACACCGCGCTCCCGCACCTCCCGCGCCATGACCGCCGGCTCCCGGTGCGCGCCGGGGGACGCCAGCACCAGCCGCGCCCCGGCGAGGAGCGGCAGGAAGATCTCCCAGATCGACGCGTCGAAGACGAAGGGCGTCTTCTGGAGCACGGCGTCGGCCTCCCCGAGGGGGAAGAGACGCTGCATCCAGAGCAGCCGGTTGGCGATGGCGCCGTGGGAGACCAGAACCCCCTTGGGGAGGCCGGTGGAGCCCGAGGTGTAGATCGCGTACGCGAGCTGGTCCGGCGTGATGTCGATCTCTACGGGACCGGCGTCTTCCATCAGCTCCAGCTCCGCATCCGCGAGGTCGAGGCACTGGATCGTGCCGGCCGGCAGCTCAGCCGGAGCACCCGGTCCGGTGATCAGGAGCGCCGGCCGGGCGTCGTCCAGCACGGCGGCCAGGCGCGCGGCGGGGTAGTCGGGATCCAGGGGGACCCAGGCCGCACCGGCCTTCCAGACCGCGAGCAGGCTGGCGACCATCTCCAGCGAGCGCTCGCAGCAGACGGCTACCCTGTCTTCGGTCCGTACACCGTGGCGTCGCAGGAGGTGGGCCAGCCGGTTCGCCCGCGCCTCCAGCTCGCCGGCGGTGAGGGTACGGCTCCCCTGCTCCACCGCGACGCGCCGCGGTTCCCGCGCGGCCTGCTCCTCCATCAGCAAGGGGAGGAGCGGTGGAACGCCGTGGTCCACCGCGGTGTCGTTCCACTCGCGCAGGATCTGCTGGTTCTCCGTGCCGCCAAGCAGCGGCAGCTCCGTGACGCGCCGGTCCGGCTCCACCAGGGCCGCGGCGAGCAGCCGCTCGAACCTGAGGATCAGGCGATCGATGGTGGTGCCGTCGAACAGATCGGTGGCGTATTCGACCAGACCGGCCAGCTCGCCGGCCCGCTCCTCCAGGGTGAGGGTGAGATCGAACTTCGCCGTCCTGACGGTCCCCTCGACTGGCCGCAGGCGCAGGTCCCGGACCTCCAGGCTCTCGACAGGAGTGTTCTGCAGGACCAGCATCGTCTGGAACAGAGGTGCGTGGGCGAGGCTCCTTTCCGGGGCGATCTCCTCGACCAGTTTTTCGAACGGTACGTCCTGATGCAGATAGGCGGCCAATGCCGTCTCGCGCGCCCGGCCGAGAAGCTCGCGGAACGTGGGTGAGTCCGCCAGGTCCCCACGCAGGACCAGCGTGTTGACGAAGAACCCGATCAGTCCCTCGATCTCCACCTGGTTGCGTCCGGCGACGGGTGAGCCCACCGCGAGATACTCCTGACCGCTCTCACGCGCGAGCAGCGCCTGGAAGCCGGCCAGGAGCACCATGAAGAGCGTCGCTCCCTCGCGCCGGCCCAGGGCCTCGGCGTGGCGGCTGATCTCGGCCGGCATCCGTAGAGGACGAGTGGCGCCCCGGAAGCTCTGCACCGCCGGCCGCGGCCGGTCGGTGGGCAGCTCCAGGAGCGGCGGCAGGCCCGCGAGTTGGCGCCGCCACCAGGCGATCTCGTTCTCCAGGGTCTCGCCATGCAGCCATGAGCGCTGCAAGAGCGCGAAATCCGCGTACTGCACCGGCAGCTCGGGCAACGGCGACGGCCGGCCGGCTGCAAGGGCCGCATAGAGCGTCGAGAGTTCGCGCACCAGGATGCCCATGGACCAGCCGTCGCTCGCCACGTGGTGCATGGTGAGAGCCACGACGTGGTCCCGCGCCGCCAGACGCAGCAGCAGGCCGCGCAGCATCAGATCGCGTGCGAGGTCGAAGGGACGGCCGGCCTCTTCTTCGGCGAGGGCGAGAGCCGCCGTCTCGAGCGCGGGCTCCGGCAGGCCCGACAGGTCCACCAGCGGCAGGATGAAGGGTGCCGGCGGCTGGATCACCTGCACCGCCTTGCCCTCCGGCGCGACGAGGACCGTGCGCAGCGCCTCGTGACGGCGCACGATGGCGCCCAGAGTGAGCGCCAGCACACCGGCCTCGAGCGGCCCTTCGACGCGCAGCGCCACCGGCATGTTGTAGAGCGGGCTCCCCGGCTCGAGCTGATCGATGACCCAGAGCCGCTGCTGGGCGAACGACAGGGGCAGGTCCCCCTGCCGCGGCACCGCCACGAGAGGGGGAACGGTCAGCTCCGCGCCGGTCCTGCGCGCCGCTTCGACGCGTGCGGCGAGATCGGCCACCGTCGGGGCCTCGAAGAGATCGCGCACCGGCAGCTCGACCTCGAAGGCGGCGCGCAGGCGCGACATCACCCGGGTCGCCAACAGCGAGTGGCCCCCCAGCTCGAAAAAGTGATCATCCACCCCGACCCGTTCGAGACCGAGCACCTCGGCCCAGATGCCGGCGAGGACCTCTTCGACCGGCGTGCGCGGCGCCAGATACATCTCCGGAGCGCTCTGCCGTTCCGGCGCCGGCAGGGCTTTCCTGTCGACCTTGCCGTTGGGCGTGAGGGGCAGCTCCGCGAGCGTGACGAAGGTAGCCGGCACCATGTAGTCCGGCAGCCGTTCCTGTAACGACCGGCGTAGCTCCTGGGCCGCGACGTCAGCGACCACGTAGGCCGCCAGCCGCCGGTCGCCAGGGGCATCCTCCCGCGCCTGTACGACCGCTTCGCGGACTCCGGGCAGAGAGAGCAGCGCCGCCTCGATCTCCCCCAGCTCGATGCGGAAGCCCCTGACCTTGACCTGATGATCCGTGCGGCCCAGGAACTCGACCATCCCGTCCGGCAGCCGGCGCGCGAGATCGCCTGTCCGGTAGAGCCGCTCTCCCCGGGTACCGAAGGGATCGGGTACGAGCCTCTCGGCCGTCAGGTCGGGCCGGCGCAGGTACCCGCGGCAGATACCCGCGCCACCAAGATAGAGCTCACCCGCCACTCCGATCGGAGCCGGCTCCAGCCGCCGATCCAGGAGCAACATCCGGGTATTGGCGATCGGGCGGCCGATGGGCACCGGCCCGGCCGTAGGCATCGACATCGGAACCTCGTAGGTGCTGCACCCGACCACCGTCTCCGTCGGACCATACTCGTTGATCAAGCGCAGGCCGGGAGCGTGGTCTCGCCAGAAGGCGAGTTGCTCGCCGGACAGCGGCTCGCCACCGATAACGAACGCACTCGCGCATCCCGCGACCCGCTCGGGGGGCAGCAGCCGCTGCAGGACCTCCAGATGCGCGGGAGTGAGCTTGACCAGCCCGAAGCCACCCTCGGTGAGCGCCGCGGCCAGTCCCTCGATTCCCTCCTCCTCGGGCACCAGGTCGACACAGCGGCCAGCGAGCAGCGGCAGGAATAGGCTGGTCACCGTCAGATCGAAGCTGACCGGTGAGTGGACCGGAGCGCCTCGGCCCTCATCCGCCGGATAGGCGTCCGCCGCCCAGAGCAGGTAGTTCGCGAGCCCGCGGTGGGTGACCGCCACTCCTTTGGGATTGCCGGTCGAGCCCGAGGTATAGAGGACATAAGCGAGATGGTCGGCAGCCGGTCGCATGGCGGGATCGGCGGCACCTTCGATCTCCGGGAGATCGTCGAGGCAGACGACGCGGGATAGCTCCGGGAGGGCCGGCAGCAGCCGCGTCCGGGTGAGCACAAGGGATGGACGCGCGTCGTAGAACATGAACGACAGCCGCGGGCGCGGGAGGGACGTCTCGAGCGGCAGATAGGCGCCGCCCGCCTTGAGCACCGCCAGCAGGGCCACGACCAGATCGATCGAGCGCTCGAGGAAGAGGGCCACGATGACGTCGGGACCGACGCCCAGAGCCCGCAGGTGAGCGGCCAGACGATCGGTGCTGGCCGCCAGCTCGCCGTACGAGAGCTGCTCTCCGCTCTGTGTTACGGCCGGCAGCTCCGGAGCCTGCTCTGCCCGCTCCGCCAGAAGGTCGAGGATGAGCACCTCCTCCGCCGGCGGCACCACCGTGTCATTCCATTCAATGATCGCCTGGTGGCGTTCCGCCGGGGAGAGCAGCGGCACCTCCCAGATCGACCGCTCCGGCGTCGCCAGGAACGCGACCAACAACCTTTCGTAATGGACCACCAGCCGGTCGATCGTGGCGGCGTCGAACAGATCAGTGGCGTACTCCATCACGCCGCCGAGCCCGCCCTGCCCCTCTTCGAGGGTCAGCGTCAAATCGAACTTCGCCATCATCCCCGTATCGCCGGCGGGCCGCAGGCGCAGATCCTCGATCTCCAGGCTTTCGACGGGAGCGTTCTGCAGGACGAGCATCACCTGGAACAGAGGAGCGTGGGCGAGGCTCCGCTCCGGGGCCAGCTCCTCGACCAGTTTTTCGAAGGGCACGTCCTGATGGAGATACGCGGCCAGCGCCGTCTCGCGCACTCGGCCGAGCAGCTCGGGGAACGTGGGCGTTCCAGCCAAATTTCCCCGCAGGACCAGGGTGTTGACGAAAAATCCGATCAGTCCTTCCGTCTCCACCCTGTTGCGTCCAGCGGCGGGTGAGCCCACCGCGAGATCATCCTGTCCGCTGGTACGCGCGAGAAGGGCCTGGAAGCCGGCCAGCAGCACCATGAACAGCGTCGCTCCCTCATGCCGGCCCAGAGCCTCGGCCCGCCGGGTGAGCTCGGCCGGCAACCGTACCGGCCGGGTGGCACCCCGGTAGCTCTGCACCGCCGGCCGAGGCCGATCAGTGGGAAGCTCCAGGAGGGGAGGCAGGCCCGCGAGCTGGTCGCGCCACCAGGCGATCTCGCTCTCCAGCACCTCGCCAAGCAACCAGGAGCGCTGCCAGACCGAGAAGTCCGCGTACTGCACCGGCAGCTCCGGAAGAGGCGAGGGCTCATCCTGTGCGAAGGCGGCATAGAGCACGGTTACCTCGCGCACCAGGATGCCCATGGACCAGCCGTCGCTCGCGATGTGGTGCATGGTGAGGGCGACGACGTGGTCCTCCGCCGCCAGACGCAAGAGCAGGCCGCGCAGCATCGCCTCGCCCCTGAGACCGGCGAGATCAAATGGCCGGCCGGCCTCTCTCGTGGCCAGGGCGAGAGCCACCGCCTCGCGCGCGGGCTCCGGCAGACCCGACAGGTCTACCAGCGGCAGGACAAAGGGAGCCGGCGGTTGGATCACCTGCACCGGCGAGTCGCCCTGTACGGCGAAAACGGTGCGCAGAGCCTCGTGGCGGCGCACGATCTCTCCCAGGCAGCGCCGCAGGAGCGCGGGCTGCAGCGGCCCTTCCGCACGCAGCACCACCGGCATGTTGTAGAGCGGGCTTCCCGGCGCGAGCTGATCGATGAACCAGAGCCGTTGCTGGGCGAAGGACAGCGGCAGGGGCCCCTCGCGCCGTACCGGCAGGAGAGGGGGAACGGCCGCGGCCGCACCGGTCCGGCGCGCCGCTTCGACCCGGGCGGCGAGATCCGCCACCGTCGGGGCCTCGAAGAGATCGCGCACCGGCAGCTCGATGTCGAAGGCGCGGCGCAGGCGCGAGATCACCTGCGCCGCGAGCAATGAGTGACCACCAAGGGCAAAGAAGTGACCATCTAGCCCCACTCGCTCGAGGCCGAGGAGCTCGGCCCAGATGCCGGCAATGACCCCTTCTACCGGTGTGCGCGGCGCCAGGAACGCCTCCAGAGCGCTCTCCCGCTCCGGCGTCGGCAGGGCCTTCCTGTCCACCTTGCCGTTAGGGGTGAGGGGCAGGGCTTCAAGCTTCACGAAGGCGGACGGCACCATGGCTTCCGGCAGCCGCTCGCGCAACGACCTGCGGAGATCGTCTACCGCGGCGTCGCCGGTCACATAGGCGACCAGGTGCCGGTCGCCGCGTCCGCCCTCCCGCGCCACCACCACGGCCTCGCGCACCCCGGGCAAGGCGGCCAGCGCCGCCTCGATCTCGCCGAGCTCGATGCGCTGGCCACGGATCTTGACCTGGTGGTCCACCCGGCCCAGGAACACGATCTCGCCGTCGCCACGGTAGCGACAGAGGTCTCCTGTGCGGTAGAGCCGTTCACCCGCCCTCCAGGGGTCGGGCAGGAACCGTTCCGCCGTACGGCCCGGGTCCCCGAGGTAGCCGCGAGCGAGGGCGGGCCCGCCCACCCACAGCTCACCCGCCACGCCCGGCGGTACCGGCTGCAGAGACCGGTCCAGCAGATAGACCCGCAGGCCGTCGACGGGCCTGCCGATAGTGGGGGTCCCCCCTGCCTCCAGCTCTTCCCCACGCGTCCGCGGGGGCAGCGAGCTGGCGCTGGTCACCACCGACGCCTCCGCCGGGCCGTAGAGGTCGACCAGGGTGAAGCCACATCCCGGGTTCGGCTGGAGGTGAAGGCGGTCGCCTCCCACCATCAGCCGGCGCAGGCTGGGGATCTGCGGTCCCCCGGCGGCGAGGAGCGTCTCGGCGAGGGGAGTGGGCAAGAAGGCGTCGGTGACCCCGTGCCCGGCCATCCAGGCAGCCAGCCGGGACGGGTCCAGCCGCGCCTCCTCCGCAGGCAGATGGAGGGTCGCGCCGGAGGCCAGACAGGACCAGATCTCCCAGACCGAAGCATCGAAGCCGAGGCTCGCCACCTGGGTACGATGGTCCCCCGGACCCGTGCCGTGGGCCCGCAGGTCCCAACGCACCAGGTTGAGCAGACCGCGGTGCGTGACTTGCACCCCTTTCGGCCGTCCCGTCGAGCCGGAGGTGTAGATCACGTAGGCGAGGTGGTCCGGTTCCACCGGCAAGGCCGCCATTGGCGAGCCCTGGGCGAGATCCTGGTCCAGGCGAATGATCCGCGCCGTGGTCCCGGCCAACCGGTCGGTCAGTGCCTCCTGCGTCAGCACCACCGGGGTCGCGGTCTCTTCGAGCATGAAGGCCAGGCGCTCGACGGGATGGGCGGGATCGAGGGAGAGGTAGGCCGCTCCGGCCTTCAGGACGCCGAGTTGGGCCACCAGCAGCTCCACCGAGCGCTCCATCAGCACGGCCACGATGGACTCCGGTCCCTGGCCCAGAGAGCGCAGGAAACCGGCCAGCCGGCTGGCGCGCTCGCCGAGCTCGCCATAGGTCAGCGTACGGCCCGCCGCGTCCACCACTGCCGGATCGTCGGGCCGTTCGCGGCACCAGCGCTCCACCAGGGACGTCACGGAGCCTCTCCAGCCCTCCTCTCCCGTGTCGTTCCACTCGGTGAGCACCTGGTGGCACTCGCCGGTGGAGAGGAGGGGCAGCTCCGCGACCCGCAGGTCCGGATTGGCGGTGGCGGCCACGAGCAGGCGCTCGAAAGACGCGATCAGGCGGTCGACGGTCGCGGCGGCGAAGAGATCGGTTGCGTACTCGACCGTACCGGTCAGCCCGCCGTCGTACTCCCCGAGATTGAGCGTGAGATCGAACTTCGCCGACGTCACCTCCGGGTTCACCGGCCGCAGCCGCAGGTCCTGGACCTCCAGGCTCCCGCCAGGAGTGTTCTGCAGCGCAAACATCACCTGAACCAGGGGGGCGTGGGCGAGGCTCCTCTCCGCGGCCAGCTCCTCCACCAGCTTTTCGTACGGCACGTCCTGGTGAGCCTGGGCAGCGAGCTCGGTCTCGCGCACGCGGCCGAGGAGCTCGCGGAAAGTGGGGTCTCCCGTCAGGTCGCTACGCAGCACGAGGTTGTTGACGAAGAACCCGATCAGCCTCTCGACTTCCACCCGGTTTCGCCCGGCGACCGGAGTACCCACCGCGAGGTCGTCCTGGCCGCTATAGCGCGCCAGCACGGCCTGATAGGTGGCCATGAGCACCATGAAGAGCGTCGCTCCCTCGCTCTGGCCCAGTTCCTTGGCCTGTCGGGTGAGCCCGGCCGGCAGCCGTACCGGCCGGGTTGCCCCCCGGAAGCTCTGTACGGCAGGCCGCGGCCGGTCCGTGGGCAGCTCCAGGAGAGGCGGCAGACCGGCGAGTTGACGCCGCCACCAGTCGATCTCTCGCTCCAGAACCTGCCCGTGCAGCCAGGAACGCTGCCAGAGCGAGAAATCCGCGTACTGAATCGGCAGCTCCGGCAGGGACGGGGGCTCACCCTGTGACAAGGCGGCGTAGAGCTCGGCCACCTCGCCCACCAGGATGCCCATGGACCAGCCGTCGCTCGCCACGTGGTGCATGATGAGGGCGAGAGCATGATCTTCTCCCGTCAGGCGGAGCAGCAGGCCACGCAGCATCAGATCGCGGGCGAGATCGAACGGCCGGCCGGCCTCTTCCTCGCCGAGGGCAAGGGCCGCCGCCTCGCGCGCCGGCTCCGGCAGTCCCGACAGGTCGACCAGCGGCAGGGCGAAGGGCGCCGGCAGCTGGATCACCTGCACCGGCGCGTCCCCTTGCAGCGCGAAGACGGTGCGCACGGACTCGTGGCGGCGCACCACCTCTCCCAGGCAGCGCTCCAGCACCGCGGGCCGCAACGGCCCTTCGATGCGCAGCACCACCGGCAGGTTATAAAGCGATGTGCCTGGCTGGAGCTGGTCGATGAACCAGAGCCGCTGCTGAGAGAAGGACAGGGACAGAGCCCCATGTCGCGGCATCGGGACAAGGGGCGGCACGTCCGCCGTCTCGCCCTGGTTGCGGCGCTCCTCTACCTCCAGAGCCAAGGCGGCCACGGTGGGCGCCTCGAAGAGGGTGCGTAGAGGGACCTCCACGCCGAATCCGGCCTGGAGGCGCGAGACGAGCTGTAGGCCCAGCAGCGAATGGCCGCCCAGCGCGAAGAAGCTGTCGTGGGCTCCCACCCGGTCAATGCCGAGCAGCTCTCCCCAGATCGCGGCGAGCCGCCGCTCGACGTCGGTGCGCGGCTCCTCGTAGGGAGTGTCGATCCCGGGCCGGATATGAGCCGAGCTCGGCGCCCCCTCGGCGGACGCTGTCTCAGCGATCGGCTGGGGCTGCAAGCCGAGAAGCTCGTCGATGGCTTCGGGAGTGGGGGGGCCCGAGGGCAGGGACACCAACCGGACGCCACGCGCCTCCAGCGCGGCGGCCCAGGCCGGGTCCACCGCGGCCCCTTCCGGAAGCACGAAGGCCACGGGTACCGCCGCCGGCAGGCCGGCGCGGACGGGCTCGATCCGCGGCTCGATCCAATAACGCTGCCGCTCGAACGGATACGCCGGGAGGGGGACCCGCCGGCGGCGCTCGTCGCCGTGGAAGCCGGACCAGTCGATCTCCGCGCCGGCGAGCCAGAGGCGGCCCAGGCCCTGCAGAAGGAACCGCTGGTCAGCCTGCCGGTCGAGCTCGTGTCGCAAGGACGAGAGAACGGTGCGGTCAGCCGCCCCTTCAGTCGGGATCTGCTGGAGAGCCAGGCTGCCCAGCGTCTGGCCCGGTCCCATCTCGAGCAGGATTCGTCCCGGCTCGCGCCACAGCTCTGCGACGCCGTCGGCGAAGCGGACCGGCGACACGAGGTGGCTCACCCAGTAGTCCGGATCCATGGCCTGGGCCGGAGAGATCCAGGTCCCCGTGACGTTCGAGAGATACGGGATGCGCGGGGGCGTCAAGGGGATGGCGCGCAGCATCTTCCGCAACTCCGCGGCGACCGGCTGCATCATCCAGGAGTGGAAGGCCTGGTCCGCCTGCAACCGGCGGCAGGGCACCCCCTCCCCGGCAAGCCGTTGCTCGAGCCGGGCGACCGCCTCGGGAGGGCCGGACACCACCGACACCGCCGGCGCGTTGACCGCGGCGAGGGAGAGCTCCGGAGCGAGCCGCGCCCGCATCTCCTCCTCGGAGAGCGGCACGGCGAGCAGGGCGCCCGGCGCGAGCTCGCCGATCAGGCGGGCGCGCCGAGCCACCAGCGCCAGGGCGTCGGGGAGATCCATCACTCCGGCCAGACAGGCGGCCGTGTACTCCCCAAGGCTGTAGCCGAGGAGGGCCGAAGGCCGCACTCCCCAACTCATCCACAGCCGGGCGAGGGCATAGCCCACGGCGAACATCGCCGGCTGGGCGATGCGGGTCTCCCGCAGGAGCGCCCGCGCCGCCGATTCCCGCTCGCCCTTCTGATCGCCACGCCCGAGCAGGGCGCGCAGGTCGTGGCCCGCGGGAGCCTCGGCCCGCGGCCCCTCGGCCGCGAACAGCACCTCGCGCAAGTCGAGCCCGACGTGCGGCAGGAGCAGCTCGGCACAGCGGTCGATCTCCTGCCGGAACACCGGCTCCTCGTGATAGAGGCCGCGAGCCAACCCTGGATACTGGTCGCCGACCCCAGGCAGCAGGAAGGCCAAGCTGCGACGGCCCCCCGTTTCCCGGGCGGCCGCGGCAGTCCATACGCGCTGCGGGTCCCGCGCTCTTAGCGCCGCCACAGCCTCCTCGCGCGTCGTTGCCACGATCGCACGACGGTGGGCGAAGGGCCGCCGGCCCACGCGCAGGGTGTAGGCGGCGTCCGCCAAGCTCAGCTCCGGATCGCTCTCCAGGCGATCGGCAAGGGCCTCCGTCATCCGTTCCAAGGCGGTGGGGGTGCGCGCCGCCAGCAGCAGCACCTGCCAGGAGCGTGACGGGCCGGAGGGCGCGACGGGCGGCGCCTCTTCGAGCACCGCGTGCACGTTGGTGCCGCCGATGCCGAACGCGCTCACTCCGGCGCGGCGGGGCTCCCCATTCGTGGGCCATTCGATCAGGCGATCGACCACCCGGAACGGGCTCGCGGCGAAGTCGATAGCCGGGTTCGGTGCTGTGTAGTGCAGGCTTGGCGGGATCTGGCGGTGCTCCAGGGCGAGCGCCGTCTTGATCAGGCCGGTGACTCCGGCAGCCGCGTCCAGGTGGCCGACGTTGGTCTTGACCGAGCCGAGGAGGCAGTAGCCGGTGCGATCGGTCCCGCGGCGGAAGGCCTGAGTGAGAGCGGTCACCTCGATGGGATCGCCCAGAGGCGTGGCGGTGCCGTGCGCCTCGACGTAGGCGATGCTCTCTGGCGAGACTCCGGCGTCGGCGAGCGCCGCGGAGATGACCGCCGCCTGCCCGGCGACGCTGGGCGCGGTGTAGCCCGCCTTGGAGGAGCCGCCGTCGTTGTTGACCGCCGAGCCGAGGATCACGGCATGGATGGTGTCGCCGTGCGCCAGCGCGTCTTCGAGCCGCTTGAGCACGACGATGCCGACGCCGCTCCCCCCCACCGTGCCGCGCGCCTCGGCGTCGAAGGTGCGGCAATAGCCGTCGGGAGAGACGATTCCCCCCTCTTCATACACGTAGCCCGCGCGCTGCGGCAAGGCGATGGTCACACCGCCGGCCAGCGCCATGTCGCAGGCGCCAAGGCGGAGGTTCTGGCACGCCAGGTGGATCGCCACCAACGAGCTGGAGCAGGCCGTCTGCACCGTCATGCTGGGGCCCGCGAGATCCAGCTTGTAGGAGACGCGGGTGGAGAGGAAATCCTTGTCGTTGCCCAGCAGGAGCTGGAGCCCGCCCGCCGCCGCGGGATCGGCACTGTTGAGGACCTGATGCAGGTAGCGGCTGAACCCCAGGCTGGCGAACACGCCCACCGGCCCCGGCACACGCTGGGAGTCGTAGCCGGCGTTCTCCAGGGCCTCCCAGGCGCACTCGAGGAATACGCGCTGCTGGGGATCCAGGAGCTCGGCCTCGCGAGGGTTGTAGCCGAAGAAGCCGGCATCGAACAGTTCCACCCCTTCGAGCAATCCTGCGGCCGGCACGTAGCGCGGGTCGCGCCGCAACTCGGGAGGGATGCCGGAGGCGGCGAGCTCTTCTTCGCTGAAGCGGGCGATGGAGGCGATCCCGGCGCGCAGGTTGTCCCACAGGGCCTCGACGCCGGGCGCGCCGGGGAAGCGGCCGGCGAGTCCGACGATGGCAATGCTGCCACTGCCCGGTGGCCGCGGTCCGTCGGCACGCACCGGCATTGGCTCTGCTACCACCAGACCGGGTTCCAGGTGGCGCGCCAGGGCGCGGACGGTGGTGTGGGTCAGGAGGTCCAGCAGACTGACCTCCCGTCCCAGCCGGTCACGCAAAAGCGCCTGCACCTGGGGGAGCAGCAGCGAGTGGCCGCCCAGGTCGAAGAAGTTCTCCTCGCTGCCCACCTGCGGCACACCGAGGACCTCGCACCAGACAGCGGCCACGGCGTCCTCGAGCGCGCTACGGCCCACCTCAGGCAG
>DASPJI010000447.1:0-4612 GCA_035628695.1 Thermoanaerobaculia bacterium
CGTCACCTCGGAGAGCGCCCGGCGCGTCGTCACGCCGGCGCGCAGGGGGCGGTTGCGGGTGAAGCGGTCGACGACCTCGACACCGCGGGAGATGGCGACCTCTTCGACGGCGCGCCCCATCTTGCCGTAACCGACCAGAGCCACCTTCATGCGTGCGCCCCCTGGATTCCGAGGGCGCGCGCGAGCTCGTTCTCGAGCAGCAGCGGCCCGCCGAGGAAGGCGATGAGGCTCTTCGCGGCGGCTCCGGCGAGCGGACCGTCGATGTCCAGGCCGTACACGTCGCGCATCTCTTCAGCCTTGGCGGCGACGGCGCTCAGCGTCCGGGCGGCGGCGGCGGCCACGGCGAGACGGCCGGTATCGACCGGTACGGCGCGTCGCACGGCGGCGGCGGTCAGGTCCGCCTCGATCTCCACCTCCGTGATGCCCAGGGCCACCAGTTGCGACGTGTGGAAGCCCGCCGTCCTCGCGGCCCGCCGCAGCGCCCGGCACCCTTCGCGGGCGCAGTGCGCCGCGGTTGCGGCCCAGACGCCGGCGTAGGACACGAGGTGCCGCGCGAGCTCGCCATCCGGCTCCAGAGTCACCGGCCGCGAAAGCAGGCCGGCCCCGACGAAGACCCCCTCGAGATGCAGCCAGCAGGGCCCCTCCCCGGAAGCCGGGACCGGTCCTCCCGTCCGCGAGGCGCGCCGCTCGACGCCCGGCGCGTCGTGGCTCACCCACGC
This sequence comes from Thermoanaerobaculia bacterium, assembly GCA_035628695.1. GTDB lineage: Bacteria > Acidobacteriota > Thermoanaerobaculia > Multivoradales > UBA5704 > DASPJI01. Next base: position 720 of record DASPJI010000447.1, read on the forward strand.
CAGGCGATACTCGGCGTCCGGCAGCCGCACCAGCACGATGGAGCCGCCGGCCTCCGCTCCCGGCAGCCGTACCTCCCCGTGCAGCAGCGCTCCCCCACCGACGGGCTCGGCGGCGAGCGCCGCGGCTCCCCAGCCCGGCTCGGGCGCGGGCGTGAAGAGGCCGAGCGCGCCGCGCGTCCGCCCCGCGATCACCTCCGCGAATGGCTCCGGCGCCGCGAAGAACGCCGCGAGCAGGGGGAGCACGCCGGAGCGATGCTCCATCTCGGCCCACGCCATCATGCCGCTTCGCCCCGCCGGGCCAGGAGGTGACGCACGATGTTGTCGATGGTATGGAGGAAGCTGTGGTCCTCTTCCTGGTCGAGGTCGATGGAGACGCCGAACGTCCGCTCCAGCCCCTCCAGCAGGTTCAGGTAGCCGAGCGAATCGAGCCCGATGGTCCGCAGATCGGTATCGTGATGCCCGAGATCCTCCTCCTGGATCTTGCCGCCCGCGGCCATATAGACCAGTCGCTGGACCCGCTTCTTCATCGCGGCCAGATCGTCTTCGTTCATGCCACCGTTTCCTTTCTCGTGCCGAGCTGCTCGCGGAGCAGGGCGATCCGCGGCTTGCCGATCCCGTTACGCGGAATCTCCTGGACGAAACTGATGCGGCCCGGGACCTTGTAGGGAGCGAGCCGCGCGCGGCAGGCCTCCGCCACCGCCGAGCGGGTGACCTCCTGCGTAGAGGCGACGACCACGAGGTGAACCAGCGCCTCCCGGTTCAGGTCCTCGTCGGGAAAGGCGACGGCGTCCGCCACTCCGTCGAGTGCCGAGACCACGGCGATGATCTCCGTGGGATCGATCTTGCGCCCCGCCACGTTGATGTGATCCTGGGTCCGGCCCACCAGGTGCAGGCGTCCGTCGATCATCCTTCCGCGGTCGCCGGAATGATAGAAACCTTCCGCGTCCACACGCGCCTCGAACAGCCCCGGGTGGTTGAGATATCCGCTGGTCATCGAAGCCGTGCGCACCAGCACCTCGCCGGTTCCCGGCGCGTCTTCAGCTCCGGGAGCGATCCGGATCTCCACGCCCGGCAGCGGCTGGCCCAACCCGGCGTGATGATCCGCATCCCGCTCGAAGGTGCAGGGACCGGTCTCGGCGATGCCGTAGTAGTCGGAGATGTCGAGGCCGTAAAGTGCCCGGAACTCCTCGCGCACGTCCGGCCAGAGCGGCGCGCCGGCCGAGATCGCGTGCTTCAGGCCGGCCAGGAGCGACGGGTCCGGGCCGCCCGGAGCCGCGAAGTTGCGGTAGAGGGTGGGAAAGGCGACCAGCCGGGTGATCCCGGACTCCGCGATGCGGCGCGCCACCGGACGGGTCAGCGGCACCCCCTTGAGGAAGCACAGCTCGCCGCCGGCCAGGAAGGTCGAGAGGAGGGACGTGTTGAACGCCAGACCGTTGGAGAGAGCGGCCAGGCAGAGCGTCCGGTCGTCGACTGTCATCGCCGTACCGAGCACCCAGTTGCGCGCCGCCGAGACCACGGCATGGCCGCTGAACTCCAGGCATTTCGGCCGTCCCGTGGTGCCGGATGTGAACCGGCATACCTCGGTATCGGGCCGCGGCGCGAAGGCAGGCCCGGCGTCGCGGGCGAGGGGCAGGACGACGACCTCGTCGCCGTATGGGATCGGCTCCCCCTTCCCCGGCAGGTCGAGCGTCTCAGCCTTCGTCCGCTCCATGACCAGAGCGTCGAGGCCACAATCGCCACGGATAGCCTCGATCTCGCCGGTGTTGAAGTTGGCGTCGAGCAGGAGAGGGAGATGGCCGGCAACGAGCGTCGCGAAGTAGAGGATCACGTACTCCGGCCGGTTGGCGAGACAGAAGCCCACGTGGCCCGCGGGCAGCAGGGGCGCCGCGGCCTCGATGCGGCGGCCGAGCTCTTCGTAGGACAGCGCCTCGGAGCCCCCCGCCACCGCCGGGCGGCGTCGATGGCGATCGAGACAGTCGCGCAGCGCGTCCCGGATGATCGAACGCCCGCTCACGCCAGCGCCTCCAGCTCCTCGCGGTAGGCGAGCGCCTGGCCAGCGATGGATTTCATCGTGATCAGGCTCCCGCCAGCCATCTTGAGGCCGAGGATCTGCGCCTGGGCGAAAAGGAACTCGCTCGTCCACATGTAGCCCGCACCGCCGTGGAGCTCGGCGCACAGCGCGGCGAAGCGGGCTGTCCGGTCGACACAGAACCACTTGAGCGCGGCGATCTCGGCCACGGCATTGCGCTGGCTCTCGAGCTGCTCGAAGGCGTCGAGCAGGCCCGCCTGCATCAGCTCCTGGTCCGCCGCGGCGCGAGCGAGGGCCTGCCGGTTGATCGGCCAGGCCGCGAGCGGCCTGCCTTCCACGATGCGCCGGCCGCCGTACTCCAGCATGCGGTCGAGCAGGCGGCGATGGAGGAAGCAGGCGTCGGCGCACATCAGGAAGCGCGGCGCGGTCATCACCTTGTTCCAGTGCATGAGCTGGCGGACGCCCCGCTTGGTAGAGAGGTTCGCCGCTGGCACCCGGACACCATCGAACTCGAGCCTGGCCTGATCGATGGAGCGGGTCCCGAGCTTGTCGAACACCTCGAGGACGTGGACGCCGGGGCGCTCCTTCTCCACCAGCACGGTCGCCATCTCGCCGGCGGCCTTCAGCGTCACGAAGCAGAGATCCGCGTTGGCGCCGTTGACGACGTAGAGTTTGCGGGCGTGGACCACCAGCTCGTCACCATCGCGCACCGCCGTCGATTCCACCTGCCGCTCCCTCTGGCCTTCCTGCGGGCCGGGCTCGGTGTCACAGGCGCAGCCGACGAGGCGGCCGGCGATCATCCCGGGGAGGTAGCGGTCCCGGACTTCCGGCGCGTGCGCGGTGGCGAGCCAGTGAGCGGTGATCTCGGTCTGGCAGTGCATGCCGAGGGAGACGCCAAGGTCCCCGAGCCCCGACGCCGCTTCGCTCAGGATCAGCGCGCCCAGCAGGCCGAGGCCCTGGCCGCCCAGCTCGCGCGGGAGAGAGACGCCCAGGAGCTCCTGGCGGCCGAGCTCCTCCCACTGCGCCTTCGTCAGGTAGCCTCCCGGGCCCACCCAGTCGGGCAGCCGCGCCGGGTCGAAATAGCTCCGCGCACGGCTCCGCAGCTCCCGGTGCTCGGGCGTGAAGTGCCGCGCCAGGGCGGGATGGTCGAGAAGCGAGCGCTCCATCAGTCTTCCAGGGTGTTGGTGTATCCATGGCTGAACGCCACGTTCAGCCGGTCGTGCTTGAACACCGACTCGTCGGGGACTCCGATGAGGATCGCGTAGAGGGCCTCCTCGCCGGCATCGAGCTTGGCCAGAGAGGCGCACTCCTCGCCGTCGAAGCCGCCGACGCAGGTGAGGCCGAGCCGTCCGAGCCGTGTCGCCGCCAGGTGGAGCCGCTGGCCCAGCTCCGCGGCCCGAAAGTGCAGCTCGGCGAAGGCCGAATAGCCGTGCCGGCGGATCAGCGCGCTGAGGGGAGCGTGGAAGACCAGCACCGCCGCGGCGCTGCCGGCGAGCCCCTGCTGCATGCAGGCCGGCCGGGGGTCCGCCGCTTGCGCCTCGAGCCGTTGGAGGGCATGGCCCTGCGGCAGGTAGGCGAAGACTCCCGCGAGTCCCTCGACGTTCCTCGCCACCAGGCGCACACCCAGCCGCACCGAGCCCTCCCGGGAGCAGTCCGCAGTGAGCCCGGTGGCGCGTAGCGCGCCCAGCAGCTCGCCGATCTGCGCCACGCTCACGACTTCCTGACGGAAGCCTTTGGCCGAGCGCCGGCCGAGGATCGCCGAGCGCCACTCAGCCGCCGCCGACAGCGGTGGACGGGCTTCCGGAAGCGGCAGGAAGGAATCCGCCGGGACCTCCGGGTCCTCGACCAGGAGCGGAGCACCCGC
>DASPJI010000448.1:0-9187 GCA_035628695.1 Thermoanaerobaculia bacterium
CGAGCGCCGCCAGCGCCAGCCGGTCAGGGCGGAGCGCCCGGTAGAGCGGATGGCGCCGGCAGCGCGTGACCAGCGCCTCGCGTCCCACGATGAGGCCGGCCTGGGGTCCGCCCGGCAGTTTGTCGCCGCTGCCGCAGACCAGGTCGCAGCCGGCCGCGACCAGCTCGGTCATGCTGGGGTGGCCGGCGAGTTGCGGGGCAGGGTGGCGGCGCAGCAGGCCGCTCCCCTCGTCCACCAGCACGGGCACGCACACCTCCCGGCCCACCGCGACCAGCTCCGCGGGGGAGACCGAGGCGACGAAGCCGGTAAGCCGGAAATTGCTGGGGAACACCTTGAGGAGCAGGGCGGTCTCCGGGCCGGCGGCGTTCCGGTAGTCGGCGGGGCGGGTGCGGTTGGTGGCCCCCACCTCGGCCAGGCGGGCACCGGCGGCGGCCATGATCTCGGGGATGCGGAACGAGTCGCCGATCTCCACCAGCTCGCCGCGGGAGACCACCACCTCGCGGCCCTGGGCGAGGGTAGAGAGGATGAGCACCAGGGCGGCGGCGTTGTTGTTGACCACGGCGGCGGCCTCGGCGCCGGTGAGGGCCGTGAGCAGGCGCTCGACGCGGCGGAGGCGCTGGCTGCGGCGGCCGGTCTCCAGATCGAATTCGAGGTCGCAGTAGGCGTCGAGGAGCGGCGGCAGGGACGCGGCCACCTCGCGGGGGAGCGGCGCCCGGCCCAGGTTCGTGTGGAGGAACAGGCCGGTGGCATTGAGCACCCGGCGGAGGGGGCCTCCCAAGGCGGCCTCCACCTCGGCGGCGATGCGGCCGGGAAGCCCGGCGACGGTGCTCTCCCGCTCGTTTTCGGGCGGCGAAGCGGCGGTCCAGCGCTCCCGGAGGCCGTCGACCACGCGCCGCGCTGTGATGCGGACGGGGTCTCGTCCGTATAATGAAATGAGGGCTCGAAGCGCCGGATCGCCGAGCAGCCGGTCGATGGCAGGGATGCCGCGGCGGGCATCCCCGGGAAAATCGGGGGAATCGGGCGAATCGGAGGAGTCGGGGGAGATCATCGCGGCTTCGAGCATTCTAGGAGAATCGTGGACCCCAAGCGAACCCCGAGGCCGGGAGCCGGCCCTGCACCCACCCTGAAGCCCGGACCGGCCAAACCCGGCGCGGCCCCCGGCGTGCCGAAGCGTCCCGGGGCGGGACCGGCGACGCCACAGCCGCCGGGGCGGCGGGGGACCACCAGCTACAAAGAGCCCCTGGACCGGCTGGCGACCGACATCCGGCAGCTCCAGATCGAATTTGAGCGCTTCTTCGCCGGCGCGCTGCCGATCCCGCCGGAGGATCTCCGCAACCGCGTCCAGGCGCAGCTCAGGACCCTTCGCAACGCCACCATCACCGCGGCCGTGGACAGCTTCCGGCTGGGAGACCTGGAGGCGCGCTTCAACACCTACAACGAGCTGTTCAACCGCCGGCTGCGCGAGCGGGAGGAGGGGCGTCACCGGGCACCTCGCCCGGCGCCGGTGGAGGTTCAGCGCTTCGATCCGCTCAAGGGCGTCGTGGTGGGCGCGGACGTGGACCCCGAGGCGGCGGAGGCCCTGTACCAGGGTCTCGCCTCGCGCCCGGCGTCGACGCCGCGCTTCGACCTCGACGCCTTCCGGACCTATCTCTCCCGCCAGGTGTCCGCCCTGCAGGCCAAGACCGGCTGCGCCGAGGTGCAGTTCCGGCTGGCCGAGGAGGAGGGCACGCTCAAGCTCAAGGCCCGTCCGGTGAACCGCCAGGGCTCGTAGCTCTCGCGAACCAAGGAGATGACATTGCGCAGCAGGACCATTCGACTCACCGCATTCTCACTCGCCGCCGTCCTGGTGGCGGTTCTCGCCCTGTCGGCCATCGCGGCCGCCCCGGCACCGCCGAACATCGGCAAGGCCCTGGAGGAGCAGCGGCGCCTCGCCGCCGAGCGTCCCCAGGACCCGGCCGTCTTCAACGACATGGGCAACCTCCTGATGCTGGCCCATCGTCCGGCCGACGCCGAGACGGCCTATCGCCGCGCCGTCGAGCTCGATCCGGCCAAGGTCTCGGCACTCTTCAACCTCGGCCTGCTGCTCCAGCAGCGGGGGGAGGACCGGGAGGCGCTGAGCCTGTTCGAGCGGGTGGTGAAGCAGGACGAGCGGTACGCCTGGGCCCACTACCAGATCGGCACCATCCGGGAGAGCCGGGGCCAGGAGGCGGGAGCCATCGACGCGTACGCCGCGGCCTTCTCCCTGGATCCGCAGCTCGCCTTCTCGGACGTCAATCCGCACATCGTGGAGAACCGTCTGGTGACCCAGGCGATGCTCCGCGCCTACAAGGCCGACCGAGAGCTGCCGCACGCGCCCAAGTTCTATGACGACCCGAACCGGATCGCGGCCCTGCTGGTGCCGCCGCCGGCACCCCGGACCCCGACGTCCGATGAGGAGGGCACGACCCAGCAGGCGGCGCAGGCCCAGCCCGGTGCGCAGACGCGTCCCGGTGGCCAGGAGCTGAACCGGAACGACCTCCAGCCGGGCCGCCGGATGGGTCAGCCGCAGCCGCCGGGCATGGGCGGCCGCCCGGCGCCCGGTGGCAGCGTCCGTGGTGGCTACGTCCCGCCGGGCGGCTATACCCCGCCCGACCCGAACGTGCCGCGTGGCCTGCGGCAGTGGAACCGTCCGGAGCCGCAGACGGAGGTGAATCCCGGCGAAGGCATGCAGCCGGGTCAGGTGATCACCCCGCCGCCGGGCGGCGTCTACTACCAGCCCGGCCTGCCGAGCACCGGCCGCCTCGACATCCGCCTCCTCCCGGGCTCCAAGCCGCGCGACCGCGAAGCGCGGAGCTGAGAGCCCCTTCCCTGCCCGGGGGCGGAGAGACTCCGCCTCCGGGTTTCTCAGTTCTTCCAGAACAATCTCAAAATAGCAATTTGGAAGAAGACTTCGTCTGCGGCTCCGGTCATGATTCGGCTGCTGCCAGTCTCTGGCCTTCTCCGTCCGGCCGGACGGGTTTTCTGGATGCCGTCCTGGGGGAGGAATGGGCCTGGCGCATTTACCACAGGAGGCTGAAGATGAAAGCTTTGAACCTGCGCAAGTCGTATCTCGTTGGGCTGGCGATCCTCGCCCTGGCCGTCACCGCGATCTTCATTAACACGTCCGGCCTTTCTGCCCAGTCATCGGAAGACGAATACCACACCCTTCTGGGCTATCACGGGTACCAAAGCCCGGGTGGAGTGATCTTCGAGTCGGCCTCGACGGAGTCGATTAGCGCCAACGTCGAGGAAAAGTATCTAGACCGCAAGGGCCTGGCGACCCGGGAGCTCAACGTCCGCGGCATGGCGGGCAGGGGCTATTCCGAGGGGCTCGGCGAGACGATGTACTGGCTGGACAAGAGCCGTCCGGTGAAGGGGAGCGTGGTGAGGGCGAAGACTCCTGGGGCGGAGTACCCTGCGGTTCATGAGATGCATTTCCATCTGCTCCTCGTGTCCGATATTTTCCCAGGCAAGACTCTGCGGTCGATCAACCCGGCGATCATGGTGAACAACAACGCCACCTCTTTCCCGCCGAAGCCGGGTGCCCGGTATCAGCTCAAGAACGTGGTGGAGCTTGAGGACGTCGAGAATCCAGGCGAAGTCATGTTCCGCATCGTGAGCAACAGGAACCAGATTATCGGTGCCGGGCGTCTGCCGCTGGACCCGGCGATGGAGCCCCAGCGCTGATCTGAACGGCGAGGCCGGGCGTGCCGGCGCCCGGCCGTTCTCGTGGGTGGCGGCTTCCTCCCCCCCTGTCTGAAGATTAGCAATCTGGAAGAAGTCTCGCGGCCGGGCTCCGTCCTACGATGGCGGACGTACCCGAGAGCCCGCGGGCCTCTCATTCAGGAGACGGAGGATTCCATGATCAGAAGCACGCGTCTCATTGTTGCCATCAGCGCCCTCGCCCTGGCTCTGGCAGTCGTGCCGGCCCAGGCGTTGGACAATGTCATCTACAACGGCAGCGATCTGTGGATGACCCCGGCCGACGGCTCGACGTACGCCGAGTTCAAGAGCAATCCGATCCCTGCCGGTTTCTTCTGCAACAAGTCCGAGCCGTTCACCGGCCGGATCGCCTTCAAGGGCGCGCCGCTGGCGACCGCGGACGGCTCCCTGGGCAACACCGACACGATCGTGCAGCGGCTGGACGACGCGGTGTTCAACAAGCGGGGTATCGCCTCGACCCGGATTCAGGTGCGGGCGCTGCAGTTCGAGAGCCTGGCGCCGGTCAAAACGGCCTGCGGCAGCTTCCGCGTATTCGTGCGCTTGCAGGGTGAGCAGCCGGTCACCCGGATGAAGATCGTCCGCGAAAGCGAGGACGGCGGCCGCTTCTTCTCGCCGATCGCCGTCAAGGTGCGGATGTCGTTCGTGCCGGTCGACGGCAAGGGCCGTGAGCGTCTGGAGGTCACCCGCAGCCTGCGCTTCAAGCCGAGCGACCACGCGTTCTGGTCGGTGCCGTCGGAGCAGGCGCTGGAGAAGCGGGGCGTGGCGCTGGTCGACACCGACAGCGACAACCGTCCGGACACCTACGTGCCGGGCACCTCGAACTTCGCCGCCGGCCGGCGTGCTTCCCAGAACAAGGCTATCCAGCAGGACGACTCGGTGGGCATCCTCCACGACGGCTACGAGCACTACCACTACACCACCGCCGCCGAATCCACCACCGGACCCACCGCCGGAGCCAACTGACGCACTCTCCCTTTGGGCCGGCGCCGCATTCCGATGCGGTGCCGGCTCGGTCGCGATCTTTCAACAGTTAGCAATCTGGAAGAAGTATTGGATCGGTCTTTCCTCCTATCCTGGCGTGTAGACCCGAGAGCCCCTCGCGACTCTCATTCAGGAGACGGAGGATTCCATGCTCAGAAAGACGCGTCTGATGGTGTCCATGGCCGCCCTCGCCCTCGTTCTGGCGGTGGTGCCGGCCCAGGCGTTGGACAACGTCATCTACAACGGCAGCGATCTGTGGATGACCCCGGCCGACGGCTCGACGTATGCCGAGTTCAAGAGCAATCCAATTCCGGCGGGCTTCTTCTGCAACAAGTCCGAGCCGTTCACCGGCCGGATCGCCTTCAAGGGCGCGCCGCTGGCCACGGCGGACCGCTCCCTGGGCAACACCGACACGATCGTGCAGCGGATGGACGACGCGGTGTTCAACAAGCGTGGCGTCGCCTCGACCCGCATCCAGGTGCGGGCGCTGCAGTTCGAGAGCCTCGCTCCGGTCAAGACGGCCTGCGGCAGCTTCCGCGTGTTCGTGCGGCTGCAGGGCGAGCAGCCGGTCACCCGGATGAAGATCGTCCGCGAGAGCGAGAACGGCGGCCGCTTCTTCTCGCCGATCGCGGTCAACGTCCGGATGTCGTTCGTGCCGGTCAACGGCAAGGGCCGTGAGCGTCTGGAAGTCACCCGCAGCCTGCGCTTCAAGCCAAGCAACCATGCGTTCTGGGCGGTGCCGACGGAGCAGGCGATCGAGAAGCGGGGCGTCGCCCTGGTCGACACCGACAGCGACGGCCGTCCGGACACCTACGTGCCGGGTACCTCGAACTTCGCCGCCGGCTGGCGTGCTTCCCAGAACAAGGAGATCTTGAGCTCCGAGGCGGAGCGCTCCGCGGTCCTCCATGACGGCTACGAGCACTACCACTACACCTACCCCTCCGAGACCGCCGACACCCAGATCTACAATTGAGCTCCCATCACCCGGAGGCGGAGAGCCTTCGCCTCCGGGTCCTTTCTCCCCGGGCGGGCTCCGTTCCCGGGGTTTCCCTTCGGCAGTCTTGGGCCGCCGGCAAACAAAGTCGTGTCACGGCATTTGCCGGCGCCTCATGGCGTTTGAAGTCGTCCCACTGGAAACGAAGTCGGCTCCCGGCGTTTGAAGTCGACCGGCGGCGTTTGGAGCGTCCCGCCGCGTCTTCAGTCGAGCCACGGCGTTTACCGGCGTCTCACGGCGTTTGAAGTCGTCCCATTGGAAACGAAGTCGGCTCACGGCGTTTGAAGTCGGCCTGCGGCGTTTGGAGGCGTCTCGCCGCATCTTCAGTCGAGCCACGGCGTTTGCCGGCGGCTCGCGGGAGGTGAAGGAGGGGGGTAGCTTTTAGGGCGGAGGGAGGCGCCACCGGCAGACTCCTTACTCGCCGGTGGCACCCTACTGCAGGGAATGTCCTACTCGCGGTTCGCCGCCATGTCCGCCGCCACCCGTTCATCGAGGATGGCGCCGCACCGCTCGAGCGCCACCGCCCCGGCCGCCTCCAGCACGAAAGCCAGGGCCTCGGGCGACCGCAGCAGATGCACCAGCACGTTCATGGCGTCGACGGCTCTCTCCTCGAACAGCGGGAAGAACCCGACCGGCCCGCCGTCCTCGTCATCGCCACCGCCGTCCCCGCTGCCACCCCCGGCGAGAGCCAAGGGATAGGCGCCGTGAGCGTCGGGCTGCTTGGAGAGGAGAAGGAGCGGATCCCGACCCGTGCCGGGAAGGATGGCCGCGCAGACGAGCGCGAGCCAGCGAGAGGGGAAGACCGCCGCCGGGGCGAAGCCGCGGGCCAGGCTCTCGCCCACCCGGAACAGGCCGAAGCCATGTCCAGGAATGGGCTCGATGCGCCAGGGCCCGGCCACGTCGGCATCGCCGGCCGTGGGCGGCTCGTCCCGCTCAGCCAGACGGCTGAGGAAGGCGACAGTAAACGCGTTGGGATGATGGGGCGGATTGGGTACGGTGGTACCCTTCGGGTAGCCATGCATATGTCCTCCACACGGACTGTGTAGGGTTAGGCCTGGGAGCGAGGGTCCAAGCTCGCTTCCGGGCCGCAAGCCGGCACCATGCCGGCCGACCCTCCTTCAAGAGATGTTGTCGGGATCTTCCTGACTTCGCTTCCGCTTCTCCTCGATACCCTCCCTCCTCCCGGAAGACTCCACGCCGGGTTTCTGTATGACTCCGACTATAGCGAGGGAGGGGAGGGCGGTCAAGAGGTGAGACGGAGATGTTCTGCTCTGGAGATAGGTAGGAGGTGGTGCACCTGAGGGATGACCTCCTTGCCGTTTGACACCTCATGGTTGCTGGCCTACCCTGTGCTAAAGGTTTGGACGTAGAAAGCTTTACTTCGTGTGCCCCACAATCGAGTGCGGGTTCAGGTTGGGTGCCCTGGAGGAAGCATGCAGCGAATTGCGGGAATTGACGGGTGCCAGTCACGTTGGCTTGCGATCACCCATGAGCCCGGCACTCGATCGTTCGTGCCGCAGGTGCTCGAGACCGAGGAGCTTCCAGGTCAACCATGGGCGCTGGCTGCTATTGACATCCCAATCGGGTTGCCTGACCGTGGCTCCCGAGAGGCCGATCGCGCGGCCCGTAAATTCGTGGGACCCCGCGCCAGCAGCGTGTTTCCGTGCCCAATCCGTCCAGCGCTTGACGGACTTTCCTGGGAAGCAGCATGCGAGATCACATACCAGATCAACGGCCATCGTATCTCACGGCAAACGTTTGCAATTCTGTCGAAGATTCGGGCCGTCGATGAGTGCATACGGTCAACCAACTTGCAGAAACGCCTCTTTGAGGTCCATCCCGAGGTCTCGTTCGCCTCTTGGAACGGCGCTCCGACGCTTCTTCCGAAGAAGGATGCCCGCGGACATGAGCAGCGCCGAACTCTCATCGCAAGGCACTTCGGGCCAGAGGCGTTCGCCAGTGTTGTCGCACAGATCGGCGAGCGTAGTGTCGCCGCAGACGATATCGCCGACGCCTTTGCCGCACTCTGGTCCGCGGAGCGAATTCTGAACGGCACCGCTCAACGACTGCCGAGTGACTCAGTTAGCGACTCTTATAGCCTCCCAATGCACATCTGGTATTAGGCCTCTCCCTTGCCTGAGCAGGTTCTGCGGTGAGCGAGGTCAGCTCACGGATGTCGAGCGGCGGGAACTGCTCCGGTATCTGGTCGCTTACCTGGAGGGTAGGCGGGTCTAACCGGGCCCGGCGATGCTCTGGTCTGCTACCATGCAGGAGGGCTTCCGGCGCCGTATCGAGCCTAGGTTGGCCGGGACCCCGAAGGGAGCTTGCAGACCATGACCACCACCTTGGCCTATCTTGAACGTCTCTCGCGTGAGATCCATAAGCCGGAAGCCGAGATCATGACGATGGCCTTCGAGGCCGGCCTCCGCCAACTCTGGCGCGAGCACATCCTCGGACAGTATCTGCGGGGTGAGATTACCAGGGAGAAGGCTATCGAGAGCGTGGGGATCGACTGGGTGGATTTGGCGGAGCGCCAGCGCGTGGCGACGAACGAGGATCTGGATTGGGCTCTGAACACTTGATTGCGGTCGCCGATGCCGGTCCCCTGATCCACCTCGCAGAAATTGACTGCCTATCCCTCCTCGCAGTTTTTCCAGAGCTCCATGTACCGGAGGGCGTGTGGCTTGAGGTGGAAAGGCCTTCGTCAATCCGGACCGAGTTGACCTTCGCGAAGCGGCATGTTCTCGCGCAGGACGAGGTTCAAAAGTTCACCGCGGAACACGGGCTGGGGAAGCTTCAGGCAGGAGAACGGGAAAGCCTATTGCTCTGTGTGAGGATCTCGGCTTCGGTGCTGCTGACCGACGATCTGGCAGTACGGCGGGCTGCCAAGGATCTCGCGCTGACGCCTGTTGGCTCTCTGGGTGTCATCGCGAGAGCCCACCGGATGGGCCGGATCTCCGCTGAGGTTGCCGAGCGCCTCCTCCGTCAGTTGGATACAGCGAGCAGCCTCTACGTCACGCCGGCTATCGTGGACCTGGCAATCGAGCGCCTACGGGATGAGGGTTCGAGTAAATCTTGACCTGACCCCCTACACATTGAACCTGAAGTGAGCCACATCCCCATCCTGCATCACGTACTCCTTCCCCTCCAGCCGCAGCAGCCCCGCGTCCTTGCAGGCGGCGAGGGTCTTGAGGCGGATGAGGTCGTCGCAGTGGACGACTTCGGCGCGGATGAAGCCGCGCTCGATGTCGGAGTGGATGGCGCCGGCGGCTTCACGGGCTTTGTTGCCGCGGCGGATGGTCCAGGCCCGCACTTCGTCCTCTCCAACGGTGAAGAAGGAGATCACGCCGAGGAGCTCGTAGCTGGCGCGGTTCACGCGGTCGAGGCTCGGCTCGGTCAGGCCGAGGTCGGAGAGGAAGTCCTTCTGCTCTTCGGGGGAGAGCTGGCCGATCTCCTGCTCGATGGGGGCGC